>JAYEJE010000138.1:0-10221 GCA_034660415.1 Methanobacteriota archaeon
TTCTTGGATTGATTCAATCACCCATCTTAAAGAAAATAATCTTGTTACAAGGTCTTCCATACCTAAAATTGATGTCTATGATCCCACTTTAGAATTAGTGGTAGATGACTATGATCCAACAGATCATCTTGAAAGTCTATTAAGCCTTTTGATTGGGTTAGAGGATGCGAAAAGTCTATTTTATCTCGGGAATGCTTTTTGCAGGGATAAAAATTACGAGAATGGAGAAAAAAGCTATAAAGAGAGTTTACGGATTAGTCCAGAGGTGGCAGAAGTGCATAATAATCTTGGGATTTTGTTAAACAATATGGGAAGAAAAGAGGATGCGGAGAAGGAATGGAGGGAAGCAATAAGGATTAACTCCGATTCCGCAGAAGCACATAATAATCTTGGGAATTCGTTATACGATTTGGGAAGAAAAGAGGATGCGGTGGAGGAATACCGCGAAGCGATAAGGATTAAGCCCCATTTTGCAGAAGCACATTATAATCTTGGGAATTTGTTAAACAATATGGGAAGAAAAGAGGATGCGGTGGAGGAATACCGCGAAGCGATAAGGATTAAGCCCGATTACGCGGAAGCACATAATAATCTTGGGGTTTTGTTAAACAATGTGGGAAGAAAAGAGGATGCGGCGGAGGAATACCGCGAAGCGATAAGGATTAACCACGATTTTGCAGAAGCACATTATAATCTTGGGAATTTGTTAAAAGATATGGGGAGAAAAGAGGATGCGGAGAAGGAATACCGCGAAGCGATAAGGATTAACCACGATTTCACAGAAGCACATATTAATCTTGGGGTTTTGTTAAACAATGTTGGAAGAAAAGAGGCTGCGAAGAGGGAATACAGAGAAGCGATAAGGATCAAGCCCGATGATGCAGAAGCACATGCAAATCTCGGCATTTTGTTATCAAAAACAGGAAAGAAAGAAGAAGCGAAAGATGCATTAGAGATTGCAAAGAGATTGTTTGAGTCGGGGGGGAGAGAGGAGGATGTGAAGGGGGCAGAAGAGTGGTTAAAGTCATTAAAATAAAGAAGATAACTCTAATAGGAGCGTCAACTTCTTTAGCTTCCTTCTTTATTTTCATTATATGTGCATCTAAGAATAAGATAAAATAAAAAGGAAATATGACAACATCCATGTTACTTGTCCAAATTGCTCTATCATTTTTTGTGGGTTTTATAGCAGGAACCCTCGCTGGTAGTGAATATGTCAGATTTCTTATTTATGGGAAAATTATATTGGGTGGGTTATTAAGGAAGCCCTTAATATCCGCTAAACCTGTTTGTTGCAAAGTTTATTTATGTAAAGATGGCTTGGTTGCCATTAATGGATTGAAAATTGAAAATAAAATACCCTTTATAAATATGCCCGATTGCTGGGTCTCATTAAGTAAGGCATTTGGAGAATGGGTTATGCACTGGCAAGCCCATTATGATAAGAGATTAAGTAAAGGCGTTCCAAGTGGTAGAATGGAACCTTACAATGGATCTGTTGGTGAATTATGCGATGAATATGCTGAAAGACTTGATGAATATGCCCGATATCCAAAATCAGCGATAGCTTTGCCAAAGGGCTCTGGACGAATTGTGGAAATTTTAGCGGAGCTACATAAATTTGAAAAAATCCCTGAAAATAGTTTAAAGGAAATAGTTGAATCAGGAAAAGGAGAATATCATCTTATGATTTCTGAGCCAGACTTAAAAGGTAATCCTCATCTGACCCCTGTTACAATAGAGGAAGGGTGGACTGGCAACATTGTTTTTATGTCCGATATGTTTGGTTGGCTTGAAACTATCAAGGTTGAAATTCCAAGATCACCGGAAATATACATTGATTGGCACACCGGCTTAGAAATTCCAGAAGAAGAACAGAAGTTGAGAGGTTATCCTCTACGGCTAAAGATAGTTGACTAAATCTTCCCTGCACTTAAAATCTTCAGCTTTACCATTGCTTATTTCTTAGATAGCTTCTCTATCATAATACTCTTATCACAGTTGCTACATCGTATCCTGTATGGCCGTCGCTTGAGGATAATGCTTGATTCCTGTTCCACCTCGCAGTAGGGGCACTTAAGCTTGTAGTTAAATTCATCCTCACCTTTTCTCCGCCATAAAAACACTTCTCCACGCATTTCTCCGTTTTTGTTCTTCAATTTCCTTTTCGTAACATATGCAAAATAGGCTATATCATTTATATCAAAGGGTGGTTCCATTTTTTGTCGTCTCCTCCTCAGTTACGAACACGCCATTGCAGAATTATACCTTTGTCCATCTTCTCGGCACTTAAAAGCTCCAGCTTTGCCATATCCGTAACAAAGCCCGTACCATCCACAAGTGTCGGAGCGTGTTCGCCACCTATAATTATATTGCCAATATATATATAAATCTCATCAACGAGCCCCTGCGAAACCAGGGACCAGTTAAGTGTTGCACCGCCCTCCACCATCAATCTCTTCACACCACGTTGCCAAAGAACATATAGAAGTTTCTTCAAGTCCACATCTTCCCTACCACAGACAATAATCTCCGCTTTCTCGCTTAATCTATCAACATCCGCTATTATCGCCCGTTTAGAAACGGCAATTATACGTTTGCCACTGCCTTTGTTCAGTATCTCAGCATCAATTGGCGTTCTCGCAGTGCTATCTACCACAATTCGTATAGGATTCTCATTCTTTTCCGCACGCTTCCTATCTTCTTGCCTCTTTTTTGATTTCACTGTTAAAGAGGGATTGTCTGCCAGAACAGTACCTATGGCAACCATTATTGCATCGCTTCCCGCCTTCAGAGCATCAACTCTATCACGATCTTTCCTACCGCTTATTCTTGTCTGCACTCGTTCTACCGTTGAAATCTTCCCATCCGCGCTCATGGCGGCATTTATAAATACAAATGGTCTTTCCATTTTACTCTGATCACCACCAAATCATTCTCTATGTGGATTTCTGTATCTGCATAACTCTTCCAGATATTCTATCGCTATCCGCCATGTTATTTCCTTCCTATATGCTAAGGTCGTATCTGCTCAAAAACCTATGGATTTTTGAGTAGAAAATGCAGAATTTAAATTAGAATGCAAAGTGCAAAAGTCAACGTTCAACAGATGGCGTTAAGGGGCGTTTAAAATTTAAAGTCAAAACTTTGGAGCCCATTTCCATCCCCATTTTATATTTTGCATTCTAAACTAAATTGCGATTTGCAATTAATTGCTCAAAATCCACAAAATTTTGTTATTCAGAAATAAAAAAACAGCCATATATGGCTGCGTTTAGCTACTATGGGGTCTGCGTCCTGGTCTAAATGTTCTTTTGGGGGTATTCTTCCTGCTGATTCGTACTTTCTTTACATCAGGCAGTTTTTCTTCTGTTATGGTTACCTCATTGCTTTTCATTACGCGTCTAAAGCTATCATAATCTCTGCTTGCAAGGATACTAATTGCTACTCCATCTTTACCAGCTCGTGCGGTTCGCCCTATCCTATGGATGTAATCCTTGCCGTACATAGGAATATCGTAATTGTATATGTGTGAAACATGAGGGATGTCAAGACCTCGTGCTGCGACATCTGTACATACAAGAACACGAACGTCATGAGAGTGGAATTGCTTCATTACCCTGTCTCTTTTGTCCTGCGTAAGCCCACCATGGATAGCCATAGCACCTATTCCTAGCGCTTTGAGATTGCTTGCAACAAAATCAGTATTTGTACGTGTATTACAGAACACCATTACAAGCTCTGATTCTTCGTGCTTCAATAAATGGACTAGCAAAGAAAATTTCAAGTTGTCTGGTACATCATAGTATAACTGCGTTAATTTACTCGGATCGACATACGCTTCTGCCGATACGCTAATAGGCTCTTTCTGGTATTTCCGTGCAAGAACGGTTATCTCTCGTGATATAGTAGCGGAAAACAATAGCGTCTGCCGGTTTCGTGGACATTCCCCCACTATCTTCTTGACATCAGGGATAAAGCCCATATCCAGCATTCTGTCCGCTTCATCTAAGACTAGTATGTTTACCTTACTTAAGTTAAGTGTCCGCCGCCCAATATGATCTAATATTCTGCCGGGCGTTCCTACTACTACATCCGCTCTCCGTAACTGCGTAATTTGTGGATTAATAGATACACCACCAAAAACTGCAACAATCCGTAACGGTTTGTATTTTGAAAATAGGCTTAACGCTGCTGCAACTTGCTGTGCCAATTCTCGTGTTGGTGTTAGTACAAGTGTCCGAATCCCGGTTCCTTTTTCTGTCTTTTCTATAATGTCCGCAGCAAATGCAAGTGTCTTTCCAGAACCTGTTGCTGCCTCCGCTATAACGTCCTTACCTGAAAGAATTAACGAAATCGATTTCTCTTGTATTTCTGTTGGTCTTTCGAACCCTTCTTCTTCTATTGATTTTAAAATAGGCTCAATAATACCTAATTCCTTAAAACTCTTCATTTCATATTCAAGAAAAAAGTCTACTGCTTTCCCTTATTTACCTCTCTGTATTATATCTACGAATTATGAGTATATAAAGGTTTAAACTTTTTTTTCATGCCCGAAGAACAGCAGTCCTTGTTGTAGATATTCAGGCAGAAATGATAATCATGTATTATTTCTTTTGTATTTTGCCGAAAACACCAAAAACTTTATATATGACCTTTTTCATATGGACATTTATTATGGCAATCACCATACCGGAAGCGATAATAACTTTAGATCCCGAAAGTATAGCTTTTTATGGTAGGCTGCGTAATAGTTAAAGCACACATACTCAAACTACTCAATGCATTAGAAGCGTAAATGCGACTCGCAGGCGAGTTGCGAAAAGGAAACCAATTCTTGGAAGATGAACCAAATCGCATAAAAGGCGGTAAAGGAAAGTCAAAATTCACGCTAAAGATGGCTGAAAAGGAAAAGGTTAGCGTAAATTTATAGGGAGAAGGAGAAAGGGCATAAAAAAGCGAAGAAGAAAAGAGCCAAGATGAAATGAAAATCGCATGCGTATATGACGTAATCTATCCCTATGTGATAGGCGGGACAGAGAAGAGGATCTGGGAGATCTCAAAGCGAATAGCTAAAAAGGGGCATGAAGTGCATTTGTTTGGAATGAAATACTGGGCTGGTGAAGATGTTATAATAAAAGAAGGTGTTTATCTGCATGGCGTTTGCGAACCAAAAGAGTTGTATGTTGATGGAAGAAGATCAATAAATCCCGCAATATATTTTGCAAGTAAAGTCCTCACGCCATTACTAAAAGGAGATTATGACCTCATAGATTGTCAAGGTTTTTCGTATTTCCCTTGTTTTTCTGCAAAGATTTGTTCTGCATTGCGGAGAATTCCATTATTAATTACATGGTGTGAGGTATGGGATGATTACTGGTATGAATATCTAGGTAAAAAAGGGATATTTGGGAAAGTGATTGAGAAAACGACCACGCATTTAACTGATAATATGATTGCGGTTTCAGAAAGAACGAAGAATGATTTAAAACGGATTGGAGTGAAGAGGAATATCAAAATAATCCCAAATGGGATAGATTTTGAAATGATAAGACAGATAAAAGCATCAGAGGAAGAATCAGATGTCATATTCGCCGGAAGGTTGATAAAGGAGAAGAATGTGGATGTTCTGATCAAAGCGCTAAAGTTAGTTAAGAAAGAGGTGCCAGAGGTGAAATGTAAGATCATCGGCGAAGGTCCGGAGAAGAGTAAGTTAGAGAACTTGGCTTATGATTTGGGATTAGAATCTAATGTCGAGTTTACTGGATTTTTAGGTGACTATAACGATGTGATTTCACATATGAAGTCATCGAAGGTGCTTATGTTGCCTTCGACCAGGGAGGGTTTTGGAATCGCGGCGCTGGAGGCGAATGCGTGTGGGTTGCCGGTCGTTACAGTAAATCATAAAATGAATGCGGTATGCGATTTTATAGAACGCGATAGAAATGGCTTTATATGTGAACTTTCAGAGACGGACGCTGCGGATAATATACTCCGGGGGCTGGATGAAGGGGCGGATATGGCGGGGAGCTGTATAGAGAATGCAAGTAGGTATGATTGGGAGAGGATATTTAATTTAACAGAATCCATGTATGAAGAGGTAATTAGTTAATTGGAAAGGTGCACACCATCGTATACCTTACTTAAAGGCTACAAGGTAGTTACATTGGTCCAAGACAAATACCTAAATACGTGTAGGTAGACAACGGTACGTGTTTTGCAGGCGACCGCAAAAGTATCATTCATCGCCAATAAAAAACTGCTATAACGATGGGAGAAACAAAGGAACAAAGAGACAATGAGCGAGAAATCATCGGTACGTATTACGATAACTACAAGGCTTTGATTGTAGGGCTGAAAGAGAAAGATGCAGGGAAGACGAGTTTTGCACTGGCGTTACTGGCTTACTTAAGAGAAGAGGGGATTAATGCCAGTGGCTTCAAGCCAAGAGCTGGCAACAGCGTGTGGTATGACTATGACGTGGTGCATGAAGCTTTGACCCAAGGGCGACTCTATGGGAAGGATGCGAAACGTTTAAGTTCCGCTTCCGCTTACAGTTCGGTATCAACGACACAGATAGAAGAATTTATCAACCCCATCCACAGGTTATGGGCAGAGCCATCTCGCATCAATCCGATTTCACAAATCCCGTATTTCATACTCGATCGCGTCACACTTTGGTATAAGGACGGAGTGAAGAATCTGGTGGTTGAGAACGAAGCTATGTCTGCCGATTATAGCAATGCTGATTTTAGCAAGATACGTGCTAATGCGTCCACCATTTACCCGGTCCGTGATTTAAAAACGTTAAATACAATAACCGAGAAATATTATAGCTATGCAGTTGAGTTAGCGTACAAGAAGATGCTGGCGCAGCATGAATATGTGGTCATAGAGAGTTATAGTGACATAGCTTTGCCCTGGAACGGTCTAAACGATTTAGATATTGTTATCGGTGTCAAGCCCGGGCAGATGCTGGCATACGAACCTAAGAAGTACCTAGCTGCGGTTCAACTCGTAACACAAACATATTCGCAGGAAGAGATCAGTACTGCCAGAATTGTAGATTTAATAAAGCCATCAAAAGAGGTTTTTGTGCCTCCGTTCAGGTCCGAGGAGCTATTGCCGGAGTTAAAGGAAAAAATACCGCTGTTATTCTAACTCTTTTTACATGCAAAAACATTTAAGAATTATGATGCAACTGTACGCATACGAGGCAGGGCAGTGCGACCCAAAGAAGTGCACAGCGAAGAGATTAGCACATGCTGGCTTGATAAAAACAGTCAGAACGATGCAGAGAATACCGTATAATACGATCCTGCTGGTGCCTATTGCGGAGAAAGCGCTCTCGCCTGCTGATAGTGCAAGCAGCATAACTGTTTTCGATTGCTCGTGGTCTAAAATAGACGCTTTTGTGGATACTTTGAGGGCAATAAAGAGGAAGAAGCGTGCTTTTCCGTATCTAATAGCTGCAAATCCTATAAACTATGGCAAACCCTTTTTCTTGAACTCCGCAGAGGCGTTTGCCGCTGCCCTATTTATTCTCGGTGAGCAAGAGCAATGTCAACATATTTTGGGGCGGTTTAAGTGGGGGAATGAATTTCTGAGATTAAACGAGGAAATGCTGCTTGCATATTCTAAGGCAAATGATAGTAGTGAAGTGATTGTGTTGCAGAAAAGGTTCATGGAGAAATAAAATTTAAATTCAAATTTGAATTTAAAGTTATAGGTACATCTATAATTCAGGAAGATGAGCATCTGTGTCATAGAGGATGATTATACCGGCGAGAAACGCAGGGCAATAAAGCTGGGAGAGGATGATGCTAAGGACATCTCCACGCTCTACAAGGAAGTATGGCCTAAGGCATACGAATATCCGAAGGAATGGCGTGAGAAGCGAGCGATAAGTGAGGCGGAGATAAAGAGCGAAATGGATTCGGGTTACTTTTTCTTCGGCGTTCGTATAGAAGGTAAATTAGTGGGCGTGTATAAAGCCTCTATAACGGAGAGAGGGTGTTTCGGCGAGCAACAGGCAGTTCACCCAGAATACAGTGCTCAAGGTGTCGCTTCTGCAATGTATGAGCAGTTCTATGAATTCGCCAAAGCGAATAAATCTGCAGTGAATTACGTAAATATCTTAGCGGGAAATGAACCCTGTGAGCGAGCTATGAAGCGGTTCAATTTTTACAAGGCTGGAGAACCATGGGAGCAGAGTAAGGGCATGCTCGTTCAGACGTATGAGCGGAAGGTGGATGTTTAACAAATAGCGGTACTAAAAATTATGTGATAGCTCTAATCAATTAAGATACTATTTGAAGAGGAAGATTATGGCACAAGTCTCACTCGTACTCCCAGCATACAACGAAGCGGAATGGTTAAGCGAGTCAGTGCTGCAAGTAGCTGATGCTTTACAAAAAATAACGCCTGCATTTGAGATCATTATTGCAGAAGATGGCTCAACTGATGGAACGAATAAAATAGCAGAATCACTCGCAGTGGAGTACCCTTACATAAAGCACTTGCATAGTAACGATCGTTTAGGACGTGGAAAAGCGTTAAATCGTGCATTTGGGTTATCAAAAGGGGAAATACTTGCATATGTTGATGTTGACCTCGCAACCGACTTAAAACATCTTGAAGAACTAATAAAGGCAATAAAAGAGGAGGGGTATGACTTTTCAACGGGCTCGAGAATGTTAAAAGAAAGCGATGTGAAGCGGTCTTTTACAAGATTAATTGCAAGTAAAACATTTAACACCTTAACACGGTTTTTATTAAAGTCCGATATAAAAGACCATCAATGCGGATTTAAAGCGTTCAAAAGAGGGCCACTATTCGATATTCTTGATGACGTGAAGGATAATCACTGGTTCTGGGATACCGAACTGCTTGTACGGGCTCAAAGGAGAGGATATGCAATAAAAGAGTTCCCCGTGAGGTGGCGGTCGGGTCGTAATACAAAAGTTGATTTGAAGAGAGATGTGATTGAGATGGGCACTCAGGTTATAAGATTGCGGCGAGAGCTTAAAAAGGGTTATTTCATAGATGAAATTAGGAAGTGAAGGTGAAAAGAATGTAGGGTATAGTAACGGGGGATTGTGTAGTAAGCAATAAGAATTTATAATAGTCGATTATTGATACAAAATGGACAAAAAAGAGAACAAATGAAAACAATAAGAATGCATTTTATCGTTTTTGAAGGATCCGCTGGATCGGGACCCTCAACGCAGGCTTTTGAAGCGAAGTCAAAGCTTGAAATAAATACCATACTATTTGGACCTAAGACGAGAGCGAAGATCTGATATTACCCTTTTAATGCACTTGCTAATCCCAGCTGATATAATTGGCCTGTGGGTGTTATTTCAAGGGATAGTGGAATTTTTTTTGAGCGTAGAGAGATGTAGCGGCCCCATGCTTTCTCCAGTTTATCTCATTCATTCCTAAATATCTCAAAACCCTCTTTAAAATCGGCATACTCCAGTAGGTCGAGGTAACGGAATTTATCAACACAATTTTCGACTTTTTCTTCGTCTGAACCGGCTCTACGAAGAGCAACAATATTATTTTTGATTTTGGTTCATTTAGATCACCCTAAGAAGATGAATTAAAAACAAATATAGCGCCTTCAGATCCATCAACGATGACCCTAATACAGCCTTTCAATCTTTTTGTTGCTTTTTCGCTGATTATACAAAGCACACCATATTCTCTTGCTATGATAGAAGCCTGGCTTGTCCTTCCCCCTACATTGTAATTTAAGGCTGATACTTTGTTGATTTCATCTGCTTTTAATGCTACTTTAAGTCTTCCATTACTTACTGCGGGGCTTGCACCCAGTCCTCGGATAAGTTGTTTTTTAATTCCCTTGTTAATTGCCTTTTTATTGTTTTCCTCTTGTTTCCATTTCATGAATTGTTATCTTGTCTAAATCGTTTAACATTACACCATAACATCGTGCATCCACCACGTGCTGGACAATTAGTTTCACATTTGGTTCGTTTACGAGAGACAGATATAATTATAGGGATAGACATATTATAATATTTAGAGAAATTTTATCTGAACCGGGAGGACTGGAGATAATTGACTATTGCGAAGAAATTGGAACAATTAAAATGGGCAATGTTAAAATCGAAAACCAAAATAATTGTTTTGGTTAATATAATTGTCATACTTGTCGGCTTCATTTTTTTAGGATACGGATACCATGAGGATAATTCG
>JAYEJE010000139.1:0-1893 GCA_034660415.1 Methanobacteriota archaeon
TTGAATGTATGGGGCTGAAATTGGATATGCTCACCATATACGACATTTATATTGGTCAAGGATGCGATCCTAATGTTAAAAGGGAGAGGTTGATGGAGCGATGGGTTACTTAACCGAACACGCATGAAGCGGCAGTCGGTGTTTCGGACTATACCTCTATCCAATAGCGAAAGAACCCAAACCAAACCAAACCAACCGAAAAGCTTTTAAACTCTGAAATGTGAATAGGAATTTAATCATGAAAAGAAAAAGCGTAGTTGGATTAGTAGCGATAATAGCAATTGCAGTGATGGCGCTGTTCACAGGCTGCATTGATGAAAAAGCACCTACGCCTACACCAAGCTCTACACCTACCACGGTAGTAACACCAAGTCCAAATCTTTCGCCGATAGCAAGACCTTATGCCGCTGTTACGCCGAGAGGCCCTGGATGGGGGGTTGGAGGGGAATGCATATGTCCAAACTGTGGCTATACAATGACACACCAAAGAGATGTCGCGTGCTACGAGCTGACTTGTCCCAAGTGCGGAGCCCAAATGATACGGAAGGGACCGTGAAACCAACCTGTTTTTGTTGGATGCAAGCTAAAAGCTTCTTGAGTAGCTAGCTAAAAGAAAGCGGCGAAGAAAGAGGAAAGGGCACCCTACGATTAGTGAGCTAAACAAATACCCTTCAGGCATTTCCTTAGCGCCTTTTTATAACCACAAGATTACACGGATTTTCACAAACCTTTCTTTAGGAAAGAAAGCTTTACCAAAAGAACATTTATCTTTTTCTTTTAGCACAGGCTAAATTTTCTTTTTGTAAAAAAGAAAAAGTGTTGTGTTAATCTTGTAAAATCTCGTGGTTTTTTATTTCGCTATACAAATACGATGTAATTAAAAAGATCAAATCACAAAAAATAAAATAAGAGAAAAGAGTCCTTTTAATACTTGTACAGCAGTTGTAGCTGCTTGGAGTATCACAAAGGCCCCTTCTGTATATCCGATACTGGCTCGTTATAATCTCGGAATTGCATTTCCATCTCGATATCTCGGGATATTGTAAATTCCTCATCTGTATCGGGACCGCCAAAATCCTTTAGATTCTTCACCGTTTTCAGTGTCGTTTGTGACTTCTGCGAGAATCCTGTATCCTTTGCTATCCATTGCGTTGTGGATACCGTCATTATGCTCTGGTTGTCATCAAACCCGAGTAGATTTTGCAATTCTCGGAACGTTTCGGATTGATTCATTACAATCTCCCAGAACTTTTCGGTGTCTGGTACGATCCTCAGCACATTGCAATCTACACCGTCCACTATCTCATCTGCTAAAAGTTCCACATCTGAGTTATTCAGCAAACCTTGTGATTTCCAAAATGTCTCATAGCTCTCCGGCGATCCCATCTCATCCAATAGTTCTGACAGCTTGGGATTCCAGGGGGTCACTATGTACGGACTGTCTCTGATGCGGACAGACACTGCTTCCGCTTCTAGTATCTCCACTATCTTCCCCGTCGTGTTTCTGCTTATACTCGTGTTCCTACTCATAATACCAGTCTTAACAGGCATCGTTTTGTTTGTGTTATTTACTATGTAACTACCATTGATTACCATTATCACGTCAATTGCACCCGTTACGCTGCCCTGCATCTCCATCGTTGTATCCAGGTCAAACGTATAATTATACTTGTAGGTATCTATTGTTGCATTAGCAAACACCGCATCTTCTTCCGCCTGACTCAATTGCTCTGCCACAGCGTAACTCGAAAACATCATGACTGCTGCGATTGCCACTACGGCTACTAGCCTAACACTCATTCTCATTTTCATTTTTTTCACCTCCTTTTTATATTCTATTTCATCAAAGAAAAAATTACATCACCTCATCACTATTAAAATTTCCGGTATAAA
>JAYEJE010000140.1:0-1880 GCA_034660415.1 Methanobacteriota archaeon
AAATTTTTAAGCCAAGAATGAAAATTTTCAAGGACTGTGTTTTTGCAATGAGAAATGCAAAGGACAAATGTAATCCCTCAAATTTTGTGATTCCAACATTAATTGCTCAGATTGATGGTATTCTAAGAGAATTTATGGAACAAAACGGATTATCTTTTGATCTGAAAAAAAGAAGATGGGAAGATAAAAAAGGAAATTTTGTTAATTGGAAAGCATGGTTTAGAGGTCAAACTTCAAATCAGGAATTATTAGACTTAGCAAATGATATTTTCCTTAACATCCTTTTCCAAAAATCAGACCCCGGCGAACCTTTAACAACTCCTTTTACATTCAGTCGCCACAAGATTATGCATGGAGAGTATTTAAGATACGGAAGAATTGATAATACAATTCGAGCATTTCTGATTTTAGACTTCTTAGCGACACTAAGCGAGTAAATGCTCAAGATCTTGTGAAGCAGTATTGATGGTACTATACATCCCATACATAAACTTCCTCCACCTCTCCCTGCACCTCAATCGTCCTCGCAATCGCCTTCGCTACCATCCTGTAATGTTCTATCTCCTCTAAAGACAATTCTCGCTTCTTCCTATCCTTCAAATACTTCGCCATTACTTGATACCCACCGATTTGATATTCCCACACTGCTTTTGAAACACCCTCGAAATACTGCTCCTTGTTGAAATATACCATTCCGTTTTCTTCATCGTAACGAACTTTCTCCACCGTATTCGAGCCACTCACAGGAAATCCTATTTCTGTCTCGCTCAAAGAAGGATGCTTGAGCAAATGCAGTTCCACGAGTTCCTTGCCCAGTTCGCTCAGATTCTTGAACTTCTCATAATCTTTTGTCAACGGAACCCTCGGAAAATCGATCTTCAGAAACTCCTCGTAGCGTTTGCGGTAAGTAGGCGAGTAAAGAACAGCGTAGATGTAATAGAAAATCTCTTCCGGTGTTGGCTCTTTTCCATAGGATTCTGTCAAAAATTTAATTAGTTCAGGGTTTAGGTTTGGGATTTTTGAGGCAGGATAGTTGATTACGTTTTGGGAAGACATCTTTGGATAGAGGTAGAGAGGAAAGATAAAAGCAGAACCACGATTACTAATAAATTGTCGTATATCTGTAACCATGTTCGTAACAAAAACATAATTGTAAATGTTGATGTGGTATACATACTGACGCATCCCCACAAAACCTAAATTATCCTCAAAGAAATTTCGCATCAAATCTAGTCTATCACACCCCCTTTCAATCAAATTTTGATTGTAACAAATGAATCTTCTGTCAAAAGGGCGATACGAATAGCGCCTAATAGATTTCCACCAATCACTTTGTTTAGTCTCTTCTCTCGCGGAATTAAAATCCCAATCTCTTGTATCTTTTAGTTTCAACCTTTCCTTAACCA
The DNA here is from genome assembly GCA_034660415.1 of Methanobacteriota archaeon. Classification (GTDB taxonomy): domain Archaea; phylum Halobacteriota; class Syntropharchaeia; order Alkanophagales; family Methanospirareceae; genus Methanophaga. The sequence continues at coordinate 1,407 of JAYEJE010000140.1, forward strand.
AATCATTAGTTAAATCCCCAGTAAATAACTTAAGTCTCTGGATTATTTCTTCTTTCGTAAATCCAACAACAAAATGATCCCTATGTGTCTTAACACCACTCGAATAAACTTTAAATATATCCGTCACCTTCCAGAACTTATCATACTCCGCTTGCAAAGCGAAATCCTTAGGCACGAAGAAATAATGAGGCTCTCTCGGCTCAAGCACCAGCCAATCCGTACTCGTAACATCATTTTTGCGAAGATATTTGTATTTTGTATCTCTCAAGCCCCAAACGTCAGCATAACGAACCTTCTTCTCCTTTAGCGGCTTTTCTAACTTCACGTAAATCGCTATTGCCACTCCCTGCTGAATATCAAACACATTCTCGTCTTTACCGCCTTCCGGTGTCTTCTCTCTTATCCTCGACGACCCATGCAAATTAAGGATATAAATCTCATCAAAAGTCGAAAGCAGTTCCTTTCGCATTCCGC
>JAYEJE010000141.1:0-1856 GCA_034660415.1 Methanobacteriota archaeon
CCTGCACGAGCAGTCTCCTCACGACGAATGAGGTCTTCTGTCCGGCCACGGCGATGAAGAATGGGGTCTATGCGTTTTGCTCTGGTATCTGCTTCGCTTAAGGACATATCACAACCTCTTATCTCTATATTTCATAACAGAATTTATAAAACTATTCGGGATTAAAATCTTTTTATCTCAGCCTTCAAATGAAATTTATGGAAGAAGAGAGGAGTGTAGATTAGAAAATGTTAATAACCAAACTGCAAGCGATAGTAGGAGAAGCGAACGCAACCGATGATAAGGCGATATGCACATCATATTCGCGAGATCAGCATTGGTACTTTGTACCCGCGAAAAATCCGGCTTGTGTCGTGCGACCAGGTACGAAAGCAGAAGTGCGATCAGTTTTGATGCTTGCAAATAAACATAAAATACCCGTGATTCCGTATAGTACGGGAATAAACGTGCGTGGCTTGACTATCCCGGTTCATGACGGCAGCATATTATTAGACCTGTCTCGGATGAACCGGATCTTAGAGATAAACCCCGAGATGAAGACTGCGACCGTAGAGCCAGGAGTAACATTTGGTATGTTACTGGAGCAGACGCGAAAGCACAAATTGCGACCTGCATTTCCCGATGCACCGCTTACCGTGAGCGTACTGGTAAATTATTACCTGCGTGGGATATACCAAACTTCGGCTACGGACGGCCATGACCACACGATCTCGTATGAGATGATACTACCAAACGGCGAGACATTAAAAACCGGCTCACGAGCGCTTTCTGAGATGCCCTATTTCCGATACGGCGTGGGTCCTGACTTTGCAGGTATGTTCGGCGCACATCCGGGTACGTGCGGTGTGGTGACCGAATTAACAGCGAAACTTTACCGGTTGTATGACAACAGGAAAGAGTACTTCATTGGTTTTGACGATGTGGGCACGCCGACTGGGTTCATTTACAATTTGATGCATGATGAATTAGCGGCAAGTATCAGGTTAGTGGATAATCAGAGCTGGTTGGAAGGCATATTTGGCACTTTTGATTACGCATACGAGAAACTGCCGAAGTTCGTAGTTTGCGTGCTAGTAGAAGGTGTGGACGGCATATTCGAGGCAAAGGATACGCTGGTACGTAAGTATATGAACGAATCAGGCGGGCAGGTACTGGAATTACCGGCTGAGTTCGCACGAACATTCGAGGATGAGTGTCTGGGCGGTGCGGAGAAGAGCTGTATGGTCTTCGGCTTGCCGGGTAAGGGGAACTATCACTGTATCGGGCTGTATGGACCTTTGACGTTGGCGGCGAAGTATTATGAAGTGCATGAGAAGACTGCGTTGGAGGTGGGGATACCCAAGGACCACATTCATTTCTATATTGACCCGATATACAGCTTCCACGGGCAGCTCTGCTATTTCGAGCTTGATGTCTTTTACGACGGAAGTGACGCGGGATTCGGCGAGAAGTTGAGGAATTATAACGATAAGCAATTTCACCGGCTACTTGACCTGGGTATCTATGGCTGGTTCAGACCATATGCGGGTATAATAGAGCCAACAGCGGAAAGAATAGGGTATCTTGCCGAAGTCTGGAAGAAGTTCCTCCATGTTTTGGATCCGAACGAGATAATGAATAGGGGGAAGCTGTTCTGATAAGCATATCAGCTTAAAAAAACAATGGAATTTTGAATGATTAACACCTCGTTAAACGTCGAGTAGAGTTCATAGCACACCTCCAATAGGAGTAATAGCTCCAGGGTTACTATGAGCCCTCTCACAGAACCAGACTGGATGTTTTCCCTTATCCGGCTCTTCAGAAGCATATCCTCTATGTTTGAATATGGTATAAGTCAGATGATAAATCCTCGGCTT
>JAYEJE010000142.1:0-9921 GCA_034660415.1 Methanobacteriota archaeon
GCTCTGTATCGTGGCAAGGAAGAAGCTGGAAGGGCGGATAGGCATAGAGATGGCCAGTTTTGAATCAGAAAATAGGACCTTCGGCGGTGCCAAATGTTTCCCGTGTAAGATCTTAGATGACCGAGCAGAAGGGGTTAAGAGTGCTGTTATTATTCCAGACCGCACACATTATCCTGAGGATATTCTGGAGATAATTTCGCCGGTTTATCTGCGTGGCGAACTCAATCTGAAGGACGGAGATGAGCTAAGAACAAGGGTGGTGGTCTGAATATGGGCGGCATAAACATCCCGGAGTCGGTAAAACAGGGCATAGAGCAGGTGAAACAGGGTAAACTTGTATTGATATACGATGCAGAAGATAGAGAGGGCGAGACGGACTTTGTAATACCTGCCTCTTCTGTGACTCCAAACGAAGTCGCGTATTTTAGAAATACTGCCGGTGGTCTTATTTGCATTGCTATTCATCCTATTGCAGCAGAGAAGTTGGGTCTTCCACTCGTGAGCGATATTTTGATAAACGTGAATGATAACTTCGCTTTTCTAAGAAGATTAGTGGAAGGCGAGGGTGACCTTTCTTATGATAAACGGTCTTCTTTCTCGCTATGGGTAAATCATCGTGATACATTTACAGGTATAACTGATATAGACAGGGCATTGACGCTAAGGAAGATAGGCGAAGCGGTGGATAAAGTATTAAATGCGGATGACAATACATACAATTTTCACACGGAATTTAGAACTCCGGGACATGTTTCTATATTACGGGCTGCTGATAGATTGGTAGAGGAAAGAAGAGGTCAGACGGAACTTTCCGTGGCATTAGCGTTGCTTGCAGGTATATCTCCGGCAATGGTCATATGCGAGATGCTAGACAACGAGACAGGCGGTGCACTTCATAAAACGAATGCGAAAGCTTTCGCATCAGAACGGAACATCATTTTCATCGAAGGGGAGGAGATAATAGCGGCTTTTCACGCTGTTTTTGGATAACATCCATTCCCACGATCTTAACACAAGGTGTATCGCCAATGTAGCTTTTTGCTATCAAAGCGGTACAAAATTAACTATATAATGTCAAGAAAAAAGGCCGCGTTTAAGAAGCATCTTCTACCTTGTTGAATTTGCCTATCTATCCATCGAAAAATGGCTCTTCGCGGTCATCGAGGCAAGCTCAGTCCCGAGAACAAAAATGGCCTGCTTGTGCTCTTCTTTGCTCCGGTGCACCTGGAAAGGAGTAATACCTAACCCATTGTACTTCTCAAAATCCCAGCCTAACTCGCCATCCTCACAATATTTCTTCAATTGAGCCAATAACATGTGCAGATGCACTAGCTCTTCCTTTTTCATATTGATCACGTGATATATATAATATCAGTAAGCCTATTTAAAGGTAGCAGTGCCATTACTGAGTGCTTACGGCACTTACCCGCCGCCTATAGCTCTTACTTGCCCCGCCCAGTTTTATGAAAACTTTAATAATCTTATAGGGTTATTTCTAAATGCCGCTGTGGCTTAGGGGTAGAGCGGCTGATTCGTAATCAGCAGGTCGTGGGTTCAAATCCCACCAGCGGCTTTCTAAACGATGCAATCCAAAACAGAGAATAAGACCTTATTACAAAAGGCGGATAACTTTAGTGAATGGTATAATGAGATACTGAAGCGTGCGGAGATATTAGACGTCAGGTATCCGGTGAAGGGCGTGTATACATGGTATCCTTACGGATACAAACTGAGAAATCTTACTTATTCTATATTGAAAGCTCTAATGGATAGAGAACATGAAGAAGTGCTGTTCCCACTCTTGATACCAAAAGATGAATTGATGAAGGAGAAGGAGCACATAAAAGGGTTTGAAAATGAGGTCTTTTGGGTGACAAAAGGTGGAAGCACTGACTTGGATATCCCCCTTGCTCTCCGGCCCACTTCAGAGACCGCGATATATCCCGTGTTTAAGGTCTGGATAAGATCGCATCGCGATTTACCTATCCGTATATATCAGGTAGTGAACGCTTTTCGGTATGAAACAAAGCATACGAGACCCCTCATTCGACTGCGTGAGATAACTTCTTTTAAAGAGGCGCATACTGCACATGCAAGTCGAGCAGATGCCGAGAGGCAAATGAAAACAGCTATTACCACATACCAGGAGTTCTTTGACCTGCTTGCGGTCCCATACATAATTACAAGGAGACCAAACTGGGACAAATTCCCGGGATCGGAGTATTCTATTGCCTTTGATACGCTTATGCCCGATGGTAAGACGATGCAAATTGCTACCTGCCATTTGCTTGGCGAGAGCTTTGCAAGAACTTTTGATATAAAATATGAAGATGATGAAGGCGCTTTAAAGTTCGTAAATCAGACGTGTTATGGCATTTCGGAAAGATGTATCGCCGCTGTAATAGCCCTTCATGGTGACGATCATGGCCTGGTGCTGCCTCCTGAGGTCGCACCCATACAGGTTGTTATCGTGCCTATTGTATTTTCAAGCAAGGGAAAAAGCGAAGCGGTGGAAAAAGCTTGCAGTGAGGTCTATGAGGGCTTGAAAGAAGCGGGAATAAGAGCTTTTTTGGATGACTCTGATGAAAGACCTGGTGCGAAGTACTACCGATGGGAGATGAAGGGAGTACCTTTGAGGATAGAGATAGGACCACGGGATGTAAGCAGCAACAGTTGTGTATTTATAAGAAGGACTGACTTCCAGCGGATGCAAGTTCCACTTAACGATGTCGTGCCCGAAGTAAATAGAGCAGTAAAAGAGATCCAGGAGCTTATTCACGAGCATGCAAAGAAAACATTCTTCGCTAACATCCATATAAGCAAAGGCACAGTCGAGGATAAAGATGGGATGGAAGAACTGAGAAGAACGGCAGAACATAACATCATTTCTCTATTTCTCTGTGAAGACGAAAGATGTGGTGCGAATTTAGAGCAACGTATTGGCGTAACTGTATTGGGCGTGGCAATAAACGGAAATGAAGAGGCGGGCAAATGCATAATTTGCTCGAGGAAGGCACGTAGAGTCTATGTGGCGCGAGCATATTGAAAAAAAACCGAAAGTAATAAAGAGTGGTATTGATTTTATTCTTTTGATTCATGGCATTAAATAAAATCAGCGGAGGGATCGGGTATATCAATGGCGTAATGAAGAACATTCATAACATTGAGCTTAGTCAGTTTAAGCCATTTTACGACGATCTTGAGGCCGCCGATTGTATCATTCTCATAGGGGAAGGAAGATCGCAAAGTGCATTGTACATTGGTATGGGACAACTGGACAAATGGGTAAGGACATTGATTGACATTGACTTTCCAGGTAGAGACCTAGTGGATGCGGCGCCGGTGTTAGAGGAGAAGTATGATAGGATAGCACTACTTGTTAATTCCGGAAGTGGTGAGACATCAACTCCAAAGATAATGGTTAAACAACTTTCGGATTATATCGAGCGAGAGAAAAGTGATACATTTACCATTGATGCAGTTGTTTCGAACAAGAAATCTTCGATAGGGATGATAGGCGAGAAAGAATATGGTAACGTGGTCGAGCTGAAAGGGCGCGTTAGGAGCCCTAAATCCACTAATGGATATCTCAAACATGGTATAATGAACGATGTTTATGAATTGGGCTCTTTGTTGCTATTTCAGAAGACAAAGGAGGCGCTAAACGAGAAGAAGGATTATACGGCCGTATTTGAAAAGATGGATGCGGAATCAAAGATATTAAGCAAAATAGTAACTAAATTTGTCAAGTCTGATAATTACAAAGATATTATTGACAAGCTGGAGACGAGAAGCCGAATAACTATGGGTGGGCTGGGACCTGCGAGGAATGTTGCGAAGATGACCGCGATAAGACTGCAGCATGTTAAAAGAGCCCTTGGCGATGAAGCTTATATATCAGGACCTTTCGCGCCAAGGCCACGAGCTGGGGATATTTTATTTATGATCTCGTACTCTGGTGAGACAGAGCCCCTTATAGGTTGGTGTAAAGATCAAAAGGAATCGGGAGGTTATGCTTATTCTATTGTAGGTAATGAATCCACCTTATCGAGAGAGTCAGATAGTTTTATAATAGAATCAACACCCACGACGTTCTACGAGCGTGCGACATTTGCACTCAGTCCACTACCACTGCATTTAGTAAAAAGACTTAATCTTCGTGGACTTAAGCTGCCAGAGTATATTATGGAATGGTGGCAGCACTCGGTAACGGAGTAGACAGACGTCATTTATTCGGTATTTGCCGCTATCGCAGTCTTCCTGCACTTCACTTTATCTCCTTTTTTCACCAATATCTCAAAACTTTCGGGTATGCTCACATCCACTCGTGAGCCGAAACAGATCTTACCTATTCTTTCGCCCTTGTGTATTTCCTGCCCGCCCGTAACCTCGCATTTTATTTTACGCGTAAAGAATCCGGCTATTTGCACTATTTTTATATCTCCATATCTTGTCGCCTCTTCTATTGTATTCCTCATGTTGAAATCACTGCTGCGGAGAAAAGCGGGCTTGAAAGTCCCTTTCACTGGCGTTGTCTTTTTAACCACGCCATCTAGTGGTGCAGCGGTGATGTGCACATTATGGAGATGCATAAATATAGTGATAGTTCTGCTTCCTTCGTCTATCCTTAGTATCTTCCCACTAGCCGGCGAGAGCATATATTCTGCCATATCTCTTCTAAATTATCAATTATTTTTTTGTTTTAAAAATACTTTGCGCTTATTTATGATCTTCAGCGGAAGCCATATCGCCCTATTAGAGGCACGAAAGCGACATCGCATTTTTTCTCCTTCTCTACCCCATTTCTCTTCTTTACTAGATACAACTCTTGCATGTATCGTCCAATAGGTATAACCATTTCGCCATTGGTTTTCAACTGTTCAAGTAACGGAGGTGGCACATCTGGAGCAGCACATGTCACATCTATTTTGTCGTAAGGCGCATGTTCCGGCAGTCCCAGTGTCCCATCACCGAGAATCACCGTCACGTTCTTATACCCTGCACGTTTTAAGTTACTCATCGAAAAATCAACCAGCCACTCTATCCTTTCTATGGTATATACATGTCCCTCTTCGCCTATTATCTCTGCAATGACTGCGGCATGGTATCCCGAGCCAGCGCCAACTTCAAGCACTTTATCCCCTTTTCTCAAGTCCAGATAATCGCACATCATCGCGACCATGTGCGGGGCACTTATTGTTTGGCCTTCTCCGATAGGTAGCGGATAATCGTTGTATGCCTGATCACTAAGATTAGGCGGTACAAAAAGGTGCCTCTTGACGCGCATCATTGCTTCTAATACCACTTCACTGACGCCCTGTCGCCTGAGATGTTCAACCATTCTTTTCCCCGCTTCCTCATATCCGCGTTCTGCCATGATTAATTCACTCGATATACCATTTCCTTTCTTCTGTCTCAGCTCGCCTTTTCCGCTCTAAGAAGGCGTAAACCGAGCTGTGGGGTGCGCCATTTATTAGCATCTCTATGGCATCATGTGCAGCTTTTATCCGGTGGTAATGTCCGATCACGCTTATAGTCTTCCCGTAGATAGTGATTTCAACGCCTGCGAGGTCCTCTATTGCCCTCCTTGTTCGTCCATTTTTGCCTATTAGACGCCCTTTTACCCGTTTTAACGTCTTTTGTGTGAGATGAGAGAGGGGAATAACCTCAAAGAGGAGTAAAGGATCATCAAGCAGAGAAACGGCAACCTCGGGTGAAAAGCCCCTACCAATTGCTTTTATCATTTCTGCAACTCGAAGTGCCTTCAAGGGGTCTCCGTCTTCTGCTCCTTCTATGTATGCCTCCCCTTCATTACTATCTACTGTTATCTTGCACTCTGATCTTTTTTCTATATCCCATTTTACAACGCCTTTATGCCCTATTAGCACACCTATTCTATCTTGTGGGATCTTAACTGTTATCTGCTCTGGTATCATCTTTGTAGCCCCTTAACTTCAGATCGTACTGATTAATTCTATATTACTTTTGTATTTTAATTGTCTATAATATCTCGGAGGACCTTCGCTAACACTTCACTATCAGCCGCATTTTTTATTATAATTTCTGTTTTGAGCACTTCCACTCCTTTAGGTCGTTTGTCACTCGCATCTATGACAAGCAGATCTAAAAAATCCGCGTAGCACTTGTATACGCCATAAGGCGAAACCTCAAACCCTTTTGCGTGCATGAATTTTCCCGCGGGACCGCTTATCGGCGTATTCCCCACAATAGGTGAAATCGCCACCACCCTTTTCCGCTTCAGTATCTCCCGTATCCCTTGCAGGCTCAAAATAGGCCCTATGCTTGTTATCGGATTACTCGGTCCTATTACCACTACATCTTCTGACATCAACGCAGTTATAACGTCTTCAGAAGGTTTCGCTTTCTCTATCCCATCGAAATAAACGTCTGATACTTCTGGCTCGCCCATTTTCGATACCCAGAACTCCTGAAAATGTAATTCGCCCTCGGGCGTAATAATCTTCGTGCTTATGGCTGCGGGGTCATCGGTCATAGGCAATATCCTGGCCGTGATGCCAAAGTGTCTTACAAGCGAAGAAGTAGCGTCTGTCAGGCTTTTCCCCTGCCTTAGCTGCTCGGATCTGATTATATGCGTTGCTCTATCTTTATCACCAATTGTCATCGGCTCCTCGTAATTCAACCTCTTCAATGCGGTATGTGTATAAAAGCACTCATTCTTAATGCCCCACCATTTTTCTTCGTCTATCAAACCTGCTAATGCGTAAATTACCGAATCTACATCCGGGCAGATTAAATTACCGGAGACCCAAACGTCTTCCGCAGTGTTCACTATTACTTTCAGCTCTTCTTCTTTGAATACTCGTTTCAGCCCCACTAACAGCTTTGGTGTTCCCGTGCCACCTGATAGGATTATCATCTTCTCTGGTTTATAGTCTTTTTTTTAGGTCTGTAAGCATATTGTATATAAGAGGCTTTTGAGTATTTAACTTAGGCCGTAAAAGATATAAAGTCAATAGGGTTCTAACATTTCCAGTCTATTTCAAATTTTTGGGGCTGGATTAATACTTTAATTAAACTTGCAATTATGAATAGCAGCCATAACGGTGAAAGAAATATATAAAATATGGTGAACTCTATCGTGTTAAACCGATAATTAAACTTTCTCGCTGCGAAATAGTAGAATATAATGGGAATGCCGAAGCCTACAAAGAAAAACAATAAGTTCTTCACTAGCACCATTACAACGAAGCTGAAAAATGTTAGAGGAATCAGAAAGAAGAGAGTTGCAAGGAAAATGGTTAAAGGAGGAGACACGATAAATAATGAAGGTATTATGGTTCTTGGAAATTTAACGGTGATTTTTGCTAAATCCTTGTAATATTTTTTTATCCACAACGCTACACCTAAGCTCCAACGTTTTCTTTGTATGTACCATTGCTTCCAGGTAGGTGGAACAGCGGTAAGCACTTCAACTTCCTCTGTATGCTTAAATCTATAATTTTCACGGAAGGAACGTATTCCAAGGTCTAAGTCCTCAGTAACCACTCTTTGAAAACCACCTAACTCCTCGAAAAACTTCCTTCTTATCGCAAATGCAGCGCCGTTAAACGCTAAACCTTTTCTTACATTCGTAGAGAAGAGCCAGTTACTAATGTTGTTACATAAGTAGTGGTAGTAGGTGATTTTAGCAAGAAATGAATCTCTGAGCGCTTTCTTCTTTATGTCCAGTAGGTCGGTTTCTTCCATCTCAGCCATAATCCTCTCTAAAAAGTCATTTGTGGCTATTTTAACATCTGCATCAAGAAAGAGGAATATATCACCTTCCAAAAGCCGGGAAGCTTCGTTTAAAGCGTTCACTTTCCCTTTTCTATGCCCATTAAGTATAAACCTAATTTCATCCTTCATCCGGTCAACAATTTTTAAGCTCTTTTCTGTTGGATCATCCAGGATACAGAGGACTTCTTTTTGTTGATATGAGTCTGCTATTAAACTTTCAAGAAGAGGCTCGAGTAATTCGGATTCCTGGTAAACCGGTATGAGGACACTTATTTTTTTCTTTTTTCATCTTTGGAGCATAATAAGAAGAGTTTAATACTATTTAAGTTTTATGATATTTTATGAAATAGAACGTGGAGAAAAAAAAGCAGTGGGAAATTGTATCCGTATCAGCACTCGTATTAGTATTTTTGGTTTTTGCATCTCTTAATTTGGGCTCTGTCGAGATGCCTTCTTCATACTGGCAGCCATCAAAAGCGGGAGTTGCAGACGTGGTCACATTTGATTTCGGTAGCGTTCAGCAAGTAAAAGAGCTTTATATCTTCGTAGGCGATGCAAACCGAACGAAATTAGATGTTTATGGCGATAACGATGAGTTTCTTTCATCTTATGATAATAACCCGGCAGAGCATGTGCACTTCTGCTCCTGGGAACGGATTAATCTAGGGCAGAGGAGTACCAGCTCCATCAAGTTCGTCTTTGGACCGGAATCGCGGGGTAAAATAGGCGATATTATTGTGATCTCCACAGATAACAAAAAAATAGTGCCAGTGAATGTGCGTGGCGAAGCTGCTACGAGATTAGTTGACGAGCAGAGCGCAATAAAACTCCCGATTACACAACGGTATGGTGCGTACTTTGACGAGATGTATTTCGTGCGAACAGCGCAGGAGCATTTAAATCTTGAAGAGCCGTATGAATCAACACATCCACCACTTGGGAAGCTTATAATAGCCTTGGGCATTTTGTGCTGCGGAATGAATCCTCTGGGCTGGCGTATTGTAGGCGTTATTGCCGCTGCAGTGATGATACCGATATTGTTCCTCTTTGGTAAACGGATGTTTAAAAGCTCAGTAGCGGGCTTTTTCGCTGCGTTCCTATTGACTTTCGAGTTCATGCATTTCTCATTGGCTCGATTGGCGACAGGCGAGATATATATCCTCTTTTTCACCTTATTGATCTTTTATTTTGCATTCGATTATTTCTCTAAGCAAGAAGACGGAGCTAAAAAAGGCGCTTCTCTTTTCATCTCTATTATCCTTATTGGGCTTTGCTTCGCTGTGAAATGGACTGCCGCTTTTTGTTTAATTGCAATTCTGACTCTTTTATTAATCAGTAATATAAGAACTAGAAAGCCGATATTTAGCGATTATAAGATAGTTTTTGCTGGGCTCTGCGTTTTTGCAGCTATTTATATTGCAACCTACATCCCTTACATGTTCTCTGGTATGGGGCATGCGCTTTTCGATATTCACCGAGTGCCGTTATATCTGAAATACATCTCGGAATACCTAGCTGTGGGCAATGTGAGTATTACTCCACCCGCACCATTAACCGTTTTTGATTCGCAACTGGGCATGTTCGGATACCATGCCACGATTAATGCAACGCATCCTTTCTCTTCGCCCTGGTGGTCATGGCCACTTATGCTAAAACCGCTTTGGGTCTATTCTAACTCTTGGGACACAATGGTTTCGTCAATTGTTCTGATGGGCAATCCCGCGATATGGTGGGGCAGTATTCCAGCATTGATTTTAATTGCCGCGAAGTTAGTGCGAGATAAAATAAGAAGAGAAAGGGTGGATTTCGTGTTACTCTTTATTCTAATCCCGTTCTTACTGCTGTGGATTCCATATGTCCTCATCTCAAGAATCCTGTTCATCTATCATTTTGCCCCGGAAGTGCCATTTATGATCTTGGCTATTACTTACTGGTTAAATAGATTATGGCAGGATCATTCACATCGTCACGAGAAGAAGATCGTGGTCAATAGGATTTTAGTCATTTCGTTTCTCGTTCTTACAGCCATTCTTTTCTTACTCTTCTATACTGTTATATCCGGTTATCCCGTATCGTATGAGTATAAAGAGAGTTTGCGCTGGCTAAGTAGTTGGATATTTTGAAGAAGTGGAATAAATCGAGGGTAGGAAATCATAAATACAT
>JAYEJE010000143.1:0-1839 GCA_034660415.1 Methanobacteriota archaeon
ATTTACACTGATTTACACAAACCTTTTCTTAAAAAGAAAAGCTTTACCAAAAGAACATTTGTGTTTTTCTTTTAGCACAGGTTTTCTTTTTGTAAAAAAGAAAAAGTGTTGTGTTAATCTGTGTTAATAATTTATTTTATTTTGTTTCATTTTGTTTTGTTTTTTGGTGATTTACTAATTTCCGCATAGACTGCATTTGCACGCTCGTACTCATCAAAACTGCCTATATCAAACCATATCCCACTATGAATGAGACCATATAGGTCGCTCTTTTTACACAGCCACGAGAGGAAGAAACCGATAGCGTCCGGATTATTTCCCGATGCAAGATAACCTTTGATCATCGCTAAATCCGCTTTTGTGAAGATATAACATGCGGTCGATATTAAAGTTGACTTAGGCGCCTCGGGCTTTTCTTCCGAATTGATAATCTTTAAATCGCTATTTAGTTCCAAAATACCATATTTACCTTTTACTCGTTCCTTATCCTTCATATCGTATAAAAGTACTACACTCTTCTTTTTAGCACTGTAAAAATCTATCAAATCTCTTAGGTCAAAGTCAAAGAGATTATCACCCCCTATGATTAATAAATCATCGTTGAGTTCAAGATTGTTTATCAAGAAATTTAAAGCACCGATCGAGCCCAATTTGTCCTGCTCTGCTTTGGTTTCTTCTATTACCAATTTAATCTCTTTACTGCTTTGATAGTTATTAAGCCATTCTTTGAAATTAGTTTCAAACTTGAGATTTGTGGATATATATATCTCTTTAAGTTCCTCTATCTTTTCTAGTTCATCTACAATATACTCGATTATTGGCTTACCCGCAACGGGCAGCAAAGGTTTTGGGCGATCTTTTGTCAGCGGCCACAGCCTCTTCGCATATCCACCTGCTAGCAAAACTGTTTTCATCTTTCTTGAAATTTTATATGATTAGACATTTAAATTCTTATAGGACGAAATTGAATTTAGCGTTCTGGTACATACAAATGCAAATAAAAGCGAAAATAAAGCTGAGTGGTGCAAATGCGGTTTTGGTAGCGATCGCTTTGATTCCGGATAATATAAAGAATATGGAAACGGTTATTATGAAAATGAGTGTCGAAACACGTTTTGAAGCTTCTAAAATAGGGTCGCTAATAGCAAGCGTGGATGATTATCTGATGAACGCAAATGTGGCACGAGATATGATCGAGCTGGTGCAAAATGAAGTAGGGGTGGGGAATTAAGAATGGAACGTGAAAAAGCAACTGATATGGAATTCATGCTAAAAGCTAATCTCAAATGCAGTGGGAGCCTGAGTGAAGCGGTAAGTTCACAGGAGCTAACGGAATTTGTGAATTATTGCAACGCGGAATTATTAAAGAAAGGTGCTCCGCCGGGTTGCGGTGCTGAAGTTGTATCGTGGGATATTGTAGCAGATAAACTGGGGCTGGAGATAGTTTCCGACCGGTTTGTCAGGGCGCATGATGCGCTTCTACGATTGAAGAACGAATTCAGTAAATTCTTAGGTAAGCATCGCATCGGGATTCGAGGTATGGAGATAGAGGATTATGAGATAACAATGGACTGGGACACGGAATTGGAGCTAAAGAAATTGCCGTTTGTAAAAGAGGTAAAGCAAGAGGCAGATAAGTTAAAGCTATTTCTTGATATTGACGAGTTCTTGTTAGAAAAGAGGATTCCTGATAGGATACTGAAATTACTGGATGATAAGAAGGAAGCTATAAAATGGAAAGGTAAAAGCGAGCACTGGGAATTGCTGTTTGAGAGTGACAAAAAGCCATTTCATTTTGACAAAGACCCCACGGAAGAGATGACAAAGCGAGGTTGGATA
>JAYEJE010000144.1:0-9836 GCA_034660415.1 Methanobacteriota archaeon
TCTTATCAATTTCTCGCTCTTCTTTTTACCTGAGAAACGCGGTGGCAGAATGGATGCGCCTCTTGTTCTCATTCCATTCATCAATCCGAAGGAGGTAGATAAAGAGGCACGTAACGTTTCTATCGCGCGTGAATACCCATTGGAATTCTACGAGGCTGCTTGCTTGGAGAAGCTTCCAAAAGAGGTGGATATAGAGACTGCATCGACCAGAATAGAAGAGCCAAAGGATGTTTATGGATTCCTTTATACACATGAGACAACAGACATCGCAGCAGGTCCTTTAAATTCGTTATATAAGAGTTTGGGAACTATGATGGAGAAATTGGATGCGCAGTTAAAACTAGCGCGGATAATAAGGGCTGTGGATGCACCTGAAGTGGCGGAAGCGGTCATAGAAAACCATTTCCTACGTGATATAAAGGGTAACCTCAGAGCGTTTGGATCTCAGAGGATGAGGTGCAGTAAATGTAATGCTAAATACAGGCGGATTCCGCTGAGTGGCAAATGCACGCGGTGCGGCAGTAAGATACTCCCTACAGTACATATAGCAAGTGTGAAAAAGTATCTTGACGTCTCGCTGCGTATGGCAAAAGAGTATCATCTTTCTGATTACACGCGACAACGGCTGGAGCTGTTGCAGAAGGATGTGAATTCGCTCTTTCCTGATGCCGGGAAGCAGCAGAAGGCTTTGACAGATTTCATGTAATAAGGGGCCAGGCCCCCCTTATCAACCCTCCCGGCCACATGTTTATTCTTGCGGGTATGGGAGTGTGAGCCGAGCAAAGTTCATAATATCCAACTAAAATTGATTATTGACACAGATTAACACAACACTTTTTCTTTTTTACAAAAAGAAAACCGGTGCTAAAAGAAAAACACAAATGTTCTTTTGGTAAAGCTTTTCTTTTTAAGAAAAGGTTTGTGTAAATCCGTGTAAATCCGCGTCCTAAACTAAATTAAGTATGTAGAAGCTATACTTTATATACAACAACAAGAAAGAAAAATGTTCGACATCATGCATAAAGCATTGAAAAAGGCGTTGGAGAGCTGCGATCAGGTAGAGATCTATGGTGAGCGGGGCAATGTGTTAAGCATTGACCTTGAGCGCGAGGAAGTCAAAAAGGTGAAGCACGTTAAAAGCGCAGGCATTGGCGTGCGAGTAGTATTATCAAATAAAATCGGGTTCTCGTCCACCACGGCTTTGGAATCCGAGGCGATAGAAACATGCGTAGAACATGCAATAAAACAAGCGCGGGTGTCTGATCCGGATCCTCATTTCGTGTGCTTACCGGCACGATCAACACAGAGCTACACGAAGCCGGAAAAGACGTTTGATCCACGAATAATTGACCTTCTCGAGAGTGGGACCGGTGATGCAATAGAACATTGTAAAGAGCTGCTAACGGGAATGGAAGCGTATACGGTAAGAAAAAGCGTTACCTGCACACCAACAGAAGGCAGCTTCGCCGCGGCACATGACGAAACATACATTTTGAATTCCGAGGGTATCGAGACGAGTGATACCGGCACTTATGTCGCTGCCGGAATAGCGATTGTGGCAAGTGAAGATGATGGCGAAGAAACTTCTGGCTGGGAGGGAAAAACCAGTAGGGTGCTCAGTGAGATAGATTTTGATTGGATTGGTCGGTCCGCAGTGAAAATAGCGGCGGATAGTTTAGGTGGTAAGAAACTAGAAACGAAGGAGATACCCGTTATCTTCTCTCCTAGAGCGGTGCAAAGTCTTTTCGCTTATACTCTGATCCCACAACTTAGCGCTGAGAGCGTGCAGCGGAGACAATCACCATATCAGGGAAAGAAAGGTGAGGAAATAGCGTCGGAGAATCTTTCGATTATTGACAATGCTACGATGCCGTTAGGGATAAATAGCAGGCAGATGGATGGCGAAGGCGTCCGCTCAGAAGCTACAAGTTTGGTTGATAAGGGCGTGCTAAAGAATTTCCTCTATGATTCCTACACTGCAGGCAAAGACAATGTGAAAAGCACGGGTAATGCAATAAGAGGTTTTGACAGTTTACCCGCACCTGGAGCAACGAATTTTACTATAATTGGATGTAGTGCTTCTACGGACGAAATGATCCGCGAAATAGACGCTGGCCTATTTATAAATGATGTGATCGGTGCACATACCGCATCAAGAGCATCCGGTGATTTCTCTGTCGTTACTCAGAATGCTCTTGGCATTAAAAAGGGTGAGTTGTATCCCATTACGCAGGTAATGCTCGCAGGCAACATGCAAGAGGTGCTGAAACATGTGGAATCGGTTGGGACCGATACACGGCAGATATCTAATGTGGTCACGCCATCAATTATGGTATCAAAGCTGCAGGTAGTGTCGTAATTAAATGCCGGACACCAGCGTAGCAATACCTACTGCACCTGCGTACTGTGAATTAGGCGGGACCGTAATATCAATGCCGAGCATAGTCTCAAATTCGTGTGTCACCCCTTCTATTAGCGATACACCGCCAACAAAGATAATCGGCGGTCTCATCTCCATCTCCTGTATCTGATTTTCATACACCTGGTTCGCAACCGACCTGCAAGCAGCAGCAGCTACGTCTTCTCGCTTCACCCCGGAACCAAGAGCAATAACAAGACTTTGTATTCCAAATACCATGCAATAGCTCTGCAACTCGTGTTTCACTTTTGACTTCAGCGCCAGTTGTCCCAACTTCGAGATGTCCACATCCAATCTATTCGATGCCACTTCCAGAAACCGCCCGGATGAGCCACCACAAATACCGCCTAAATTGAAACTAGTTGCTATACCATCTCGCATCAGAATCAACTTATTGTTCATTCCACCTATATCAATCACTGTTGCATCGCCTTTATGCTGTCGGGAAAGCAAAGCTGCTCCTTTCGCGATTACACTCACCTCTTCTAAATTGAGTGCCGCCTTCACATGTTTACCTACAAGTTCACGTCCATGACCTGTAACACCAATCGCATCCACATCCTTTCTCGAAATACCCGCACCCTTTAACGCCGATTCTATCACTTCATCCGCACTTTCTACTGGGTCTGTTGTAGGTATCCAGCCTTCCCCCACTATCTCATTATCCTTCATCACCACCGCTTTTGTGGTAGAAGAGCCGGAATCAACGCCAATTGTGATCCCTTCCTGCTTCTCACGCATTAAAAGCGACTTCCGCGCTATTAACGTCCTCAGCGCTTCCAGCCTCGAATATATCTCTATCTCCTTCGGCTTCTCCACATTTGAATATACTATAATTGGTATATCAATTCTCTCCTGCAGGAACCTTCTTATCGTATCTTTTACTATTGTGCCCTCAGCACATTTGAAGCAAGTGAGGAGTAAGGCACCCTTTATCGTAGGGTCATCTAACATGGATACCGCTCTTGCCATCATCATATTCAGGCTGGGGCTTTCTACCTCGAATCCAAACTCTTTACAGGCTAGTTCCACCTCCGACAATTCCATCTCCGGATAGACCAGTTCTATACCTACCCGCTCTGCTATGTCGTTAAATAGCCATTGGATACCACTGTATTCGGTACCACAAGAAATCTGTGCAACCCTCACCTTCTCCATTTTATCTTAGCCCTTCCTTCTTTAACTGCTCTAAAAACGTCATTACTTCCGATACCAGCTCTTCCACTTTCTCGCCGCCTTCATACGTCACTTCTAATGTCGGTATCTCGCGCCGCCTTATCAGATACTTGAAGAATTCGTCTGCAACTGCGCAGCCCATGCAGCCAAAAGTAGGGGGTGCATCGCGCAATATAATCGAAGCTTCTGCCGCCTCCAGTAGAGGTGCAAGCAGCCCTATTCGCCCTTTTAGGCCTGCTGGTTCTTCCACTGAGACATATCTCAACGCCCTTTTCAAGTCCTCCTCGGTGATATTCAGCGGTGGTGCGTCTATTTCGGCCTCCCTCACGTGTTCACCTATTTCTTTCATTAATACTACGGGCTCATGCCCGCCTCTTTCCACCAAATCCGCCAGTATCATGCTATTCGGGGGATACACCAGTACTTTCATCTTACATCTTCCTTCCCATTTTTCTTAATGTGTCTAATAATACATTATCAAAGTATTTTAACTAATCTCTTATGTTCTGATTTGTATAAAATCTTCATCATCTACTACACAAGTACCACCCATTTTACAATTAAATGCTCGAAATCCACAAGATTTTGAGCTTTTACTCAACACCGTTACTTGTAATGAAGAACTCGCAAGATGTATCTTCAGGCATAGACCTGTGCTTCTTTAAGATGGCTCTTCTTTTACCTTGCCCTTCCGCCGCTTTCTCCAGTTGTACTATTACCTTCGAGATATGCTCGAGCATATATCCACCGGAAGGACGTAATTTGCCTTTCTCTATATCTGCATATACCTGATTTGTTATTATAACAACGAGGTCATGCCTGCGCGCTAGTTCTTGAAGATGCTCTATCTGGTTTGCCAATACTCGCCTCAAATATATACTCCGTTCTTCATCCAGCTCTAATCGGTAGAACAGAGTCGCGGAATCCAGGATTACTAGTACAACATCGTCCATTTCCTTTATTACCGTTTCTATCTCTTTTATGCTTGACGTTTGCTGCTCGAAACTCTGTGGCTCGTATATTATTATCCGCCGTGCTATACTTTCCACATCTTCGGATTCAGCATTCGAGCTGGCTATCTGTATGAACCTTTCAGGCGAAAATCCTTCACTATCTATAAAAACTACGGCCTTACCCGTTTGAGCACATCCTATCGCTGCCTGGAGGCAGATGTTGGTCTTCCCGCTGCCCGCCTCGCCGTATAACTGCGTTACCGTGCGTGACTCGAACCCGCCGCCTAACAGCTCGTCTATATTCTTACATCCACTACTATATCTCGTCGGAAGTTGCATAGAAACCTTTTCTTTAGAAGAAAAGCGTTACCAAAAGAAAAAGGTTTTCGCTATAGGACTAATGACAGCACAAACATGAGACATAATACACCTACTACGTCGCTTAAGCTGGTTATTAGTGGTATTGTATCGTTATCCGGGTCCAAACCAAATCGGAAGGATAATATTGCGATGTAATAAGAAGCGAGGTTAAGAAAAGTAGTGCATAAAATGCCGCCTATAAGTGATATGGCTAGCATTTTCAATATAGATGGCGTGGCTACTCCAAGGCAGCTACTCGCAACGAATGCCAAAATGCCAACAAATGCAAATACAAATACGGAGAGGATGTACATCACCGCGAAATTAGCAGAGACTAGCTTATCCGGGGCACGCTTTGGACTCACCGTCCCGATATGAAGCATAGAGGAAAGACGAGCACTTAATATGCCGCCTAACGCATTGCATTCACCCAAAAATGGTGGGATAAGTATCAAAATCGAAGGAATAGCTATTAAACGTTCCAACGCCATATCCATTCTTATTCCGGCGAGGGTGCAGAGGATAGCACAGATGAAAAGCATTGGTATGCTTTCTACAAAAATACGCTTCACCGCAGCATCGTTTGTCTTCAGACCTTTTATGGTACATAAAACAGCCACTACGAGGAATGTGATTGATAACAGAGTAACAGGAGACAACCAGCCCATAAATGCAATATCGAGTGAGTTCAACTTTAACAATACAACAGCAGCCAGGTACAGAGAGGGTATGGTCACCATGTCACCGGCGGATGTGATTATCGGAGAGGACATATTGTCCAAATCCCAGTTTCTATTGTAGCCGATAATAGAGACGAGAATCGCAATGCCGAGCAAAAGGATTCCGGAGATTATGCCGCCGAGTACAGAAATGAGAATAAAGCCTTGCATAGGAATACATGTGATTCCAAACGCATCTGCTATTATCTTCGCCAATGCGCCAAGGATAACAGAAAGGATAAGCGTAAGTGACAAAGAAGCATAAGCATTTTGATATAATACACCACCCTTTATCAGCGTTGGAGAAAAAAGACCCAGATGCATTGAAGTTCCTAATCGCGAGACCAGCGCACTGTAGACATTACCACGCAGGGCAATTGCAGGTGGTATGAGTATCAAGAGACCGGGGAGCAGTTGCAGCATGCCCGTCATCAAACTCAATCCAATTCCAGCCAGGAGACCGGTAAAAGAGCAGAATAGTAGTGAAAAAGGCGCTTGCCTAAATAAATCAGAGAAGTTGTGAAAAAAAGATGTGACTTGGCTGAGGGGAGCTACCTGGATATGAGCAGCAACAAGCGCTGACCAAAAGCCGTTGGGCTTTGCTTTCTTTTGCTCTTTTTGGATTTCCATACCGCCTTTTAGCTCTGCCATCGTTCTTATGCTTGCCAATACAAATGCCCATGTTCAAACCCTTATCTGGACTATCCGGGGGCTCAGTATCCGTTTCGCATTCCTTATCCTGCGTGTGCCTCATTCTCTTTTCTTATGTTTATGTTATCCCGTTCATTTATAAATATAATTTAATAACAATGTTGCCAGAAGAAGAGAAACTGGATGAGATACGGAAGAGAATAGATAAAATAGACGCTGCTATTGTTGACTTACTTTCCAAAAGGATGGCATATGCGAAGCAGATAAAGGATGTGAAAGTGCAAATGGCTATGCCTATTAAGGACAGACGAAGGGAAGAAAAGGTAATAGGAAACTGGTGTGAGCATGCAAGAAGGAATAAAAGAGGCGGTGAGTATGATTTGAGTGAAGAGATGATGAAGAAGATGGCAGCACTTATAATCGAATATACAGTTAATAATGAGCTGCTAGCTAATAACTCAGATATGAGCGTGTGACTGAGAACATGGAACTCAGAGTGAGGACGGCAAAAGGATTTGAGGTAAAAATAAGGAACTTTGAAGTTGCTGATATTAAAAGAGTTATGGAAATAGAGGTGAATTCTTCTCTTGATGGCGATGCGGGATTGTATCTTGAGCTACATGATGAATGGCCAGAGGGGTTCTTAGTTGCAGAGAGAGAAGGGAGAGTAGAGGGGTTTATAGTTCTGATTTTAACGCCGGAAGGCGAAGGGCGTGTATTCACACTCGCTGTCGATTCCCGATTCCGGGGGCGAGGTGTTGGGCGCGTGTTATTAAAGGCTGCTTTTGGCGTGCTGAGGAAACGGAAAATATGGTATGTTGAGTTGGAGGTCCGGGTAAGCAATTCGATAGCTATGGGGTTATATAATCGTATGGGCTTTATGGAGGTTGGGTTCTTCCCTTACTATTACAAAGATGGCGAAGGTGCAATACTAATGAAGAAGGTTTTGTAATAGCATAAAAATTTAAATACTATTTGGGAAACTCACAAATAATAAGTTACTAGAACCGTAGCAGTTTCCAATGATTTTTAAGACGCAGATTAACGCAGATTTAATAATCAGGACAGTAGCGTCTGTGTAAATCTGTGAAATCAATGTCTATGATAATTATCAAAATTGGGCAATTATTCACAGGGAGCTCCCTAGCACCACTTTTATCAATCCCACTGGTCCTGTCATCATCATGTCGCCACCGGGGGCGGAGAAGATCCCAAGCCCTTTCATCTTCGCCCTCTGCGGACCTGTCAATGAGATTATATCGGGTTTATTTCCGCCTACTACCAAAGCACCATGTCCACCATCATCAAAAACCTCTTTGTTGGTTATAGTGCCGTCAGACAGTTTTTTTATGTAGTAATCGAGCTTTTGTTTGTCAAGCATGCGTGTATGGTGCTCAAAAACACCTACTATCCTGTGCCCTACCAGGGACATCGCAATAGTATGCGCATTACCGACATTTATGCAGATAGCACTCGCCTTCTCTTTTATCCGTTCGTCTTCAAGCGAGCCCAAAACTGCTGCAGGTCCCGTGTCCATCAGGAGGATGTGTCCATCATACCATCGTTTCACCGAGTGCAATAGCGAGTGCATCCTGCTGAGGTTCTCCGGTACGGTATCGAAATAGCCAAAGGAATTTAGTCCACCGTCCTCTACCTTCTCCTTGATCAAATGGAACCTATTTTCTCTATCTGTAACTCCGTTTGGTGCAACGCCGTGGTCCTGAACAGCTATTGCGATAAAATCAAATGCCGTTTCAATACCGAAAGAAGAAAGGAAAGGCAAAAGCTGGCGATTTATATCGGAAACAAATATAGGCTCCGCATTTTCTCTTATGTGTTCTACTTCATCATCAGTTATAATCTCGATCCCATAGCTTTTTACGATTGCCAAGTCGTCTCTGATTGTTCTTGCCGCCGTTTGGGTCATATAAACCTTGTGCTCCCGGACATGCTCGAGTACCGCACGTGTGAAGGGACCCCCGCCCATGATGTCACCAGAGATGACTAAATCCTCTTTTGAGTTACGCACTTTTGCAGCGAATAAACGGGT
Source organism: Methanobacteriota archaeon (assembly GCA_034660415.1). GTDB lineage: Archaea > Halobacteriota > Syntropharchaeia > Alkanophagales > Methanospirareceae > Methanophaga. Next base: position 8,329 of record JAYEJE010000144.1, read on the forward strand.
GGGCGAAGGTAAAACGAGTTTGTATGCGTTATCAAAGCCGTCCTTATCGTCATAGACCATTATATCCTGTGTCCCTGCACCTACATCTATCGCAAGTATCCTCATAACGCTTCGCAAAAACCTTTTCTTAAATTATTCTAATAATTATAATCTGTGATAGATAAATAAAGGATAAAAGTGGAAAATGAATGATGAAGAATACAACATAGAATACTTTAAAGAGAACGAATTAATAAGGAAAAAATGTGAGAAGTGTGGCACGTACTACTGGACTCGTGACAAAGATAGAAAGACATGCGGTGATGCACCATGTGATATTTATTCTTTTATAGGCGAGCCGATATTCAAAGAGAGAAGCGTGGAGCAGATACGAGAATCATTCCTCTCTTTCTTCGAATCGCACGGGCACAAGAGGCTGAAACGGTATCCTGTTGTTGCTCGATGGCGAGATGACATCTATCTGAACATCGCTTCCATCTCAAATTTTCAACCTTTTGTTACCGCAGGCAAAGTACCACCGCCTGCAAATCCGCTCGTCATTTCTCAGCCTTGCATAAGACTTGAAGACCTTGAATCTATCGGAAAAACCGGTCGCCACCTAACTGCATTCGAGATGATGGGTCATCATGCATTTAATAAGAGGGGAGAGGAAAGAGAGGAGACGGGAGAGATATACTGGAAGAACGATACTGTAAGGTATTGTGATGAGTATCTGCGGCAACTTGGTGTGGGCATGGACTGTGTAACATATAAGGAAGCGCCGTGGGTAGGCGGTGGAAATGCTGGACCAAGCCTCGAAGTCATAACGAGCGGCCTGGAGCTCGCTACGCTCGTCTTCATGGACCTTAAACTTTCACCTCAGGGCCAAATACACATTAAAGGACAACGGTATGACAAAATGGACACTTACATCGTTGATACAGGCTACGGCCTGGAACGATTTGTATGGGCTTCTAAAGGCTCGCCCACCGTCTATGATGCCATATTCCCGGATATGATAAAGGAGCTGATAAATGCTGCGGGAATTGTGCACCCGTTGGAGACGCATCACGAGCTAATCATGCAGAATGCACGCTTATCCGGTGCTATGGGTAGGCGCGAAATAGCAAAGAGATTTGGGATTTCACAGGAAGAGCTCAAAAACATTCTGGGGCCGATAGAGTCGGTATATGCAGTTTCCGATCATACAAAATGCCTGGCTTTTATGCTCGCAGATGGGATTGTGCCCTCAAATGCGAAAGAGGGCTACCTGGCAAGGCTGGTCTTGAGGAGAACGTTTCGGATGTTGAAATCACTGGACATAGCGATACCATTAGAGGAGCTGGTGCTCAAGCAGATAAAAACGCTCAAAAATTCGTTCCCGGAATTGGAAGAGTCCGTTGATAGAATTGTCGAAATAGTCACGCTGGAGAAGCGCCGATATGATGATACACTTTTAAAAGGCGGACGAATCGTGAAGCAGCTTGCAACGCAATCGAAATTAAAAGCGCAGAAAATACACCTTGATA
>JAYEJE010000145.1:0-9821 GCA_034660415.1 Methanobacteriota archaeon
ACCATAGGGGGGATAGAGTATGATTATGCTTTACGTCTTGCTATTACCCTTAATAGTAGTATGTATAGCGCCGCTTTTATCATCAAAGAAACCGACCAATATTTATGCAAACACATTTTTGCTACCTTTTTTTGCTATCCTCTACTGTATTCTCAAGGGGTGTACGCCTGAGATATCTATAGTAACCCTTTCGGCGCCAATAGGCGAGATTTATCTTAACTTTGACTATATAGCACATGCGTTCGGACTCACAATTTGTATTGTTTCTGCAATGGTCGCCCTTTTCGCTCTTCCATATATGGTACACCGATTTGAGGAGATGGAACTAAATCTGGAAAGCGAGTTCAAGAAATACATATTCTTATACCAATTTTATGCGGTTTCGATGTTGTGGTTAGTTTACAGTGGCAATCTCATCCTCCTGTATATGTTCTTAGAGATTGCGCTTATTACGGCGTTCTTCCTTATTTACTTCTATGGCTATGGTAACCGGCAGTGGGTGGGCCAATTATACCTAATTTGGAGTTTAATTGCCGGTGTGCTTGCATTGGCAGGGATAATAATAATAGGTGTTACTAATGGTACGCTTGCCCTCAATGCATTAGTGCCACCTTTTGCCACGGTCGGCATGATCGCATGGACGCTTATCTTTATCGGTATGGTAATAGAACTACCTGTCTTAGGTCCTCATGTATGGCTTCCGTGGGCACACGCAGAAGCACCTACGCCGTTGAGTGCATTGCTAAGCCCCTTAACTGTGGGTCTGGCAGGGTATGTTTTGCTGAGGATTGCACTTATAGATTACTCCTTTATTGCTGCCTATCGAATGCCAATAATTATCTACGCGATATTTTCGAGCATTTATGCGGGCTTCTCCGTCTTCAAGCAGACAGACTTTAAGCGACTGTTAGCGTATTCCACGGTATCTCAGATGGGTTATATGTTGGTAGCACTCTGTCTAGGTCCTTTTGGGCTCGTCGGATTGGTTATCCAGTACATGTCGCATGCATTCGGTAAGTCGATTTTGTTCTCGAGCGCGGGCGGGATTATCGCAGTCCATCATGGTCTAAGAGATCTTAATAAGATGGGGGGATTGCACGATTCCATACCAGCGATCTCAAATGCAGCAGTAATCGGATTTCTGAACCTTGGTGGTATGTTGACAATAGGAATGATCGGTGAATTTTTCATATTGCGGGGTGTTGTAGAAACGTTCGGCATAAGTATGAAGAGCTTATCAATTCTCTTGGCTGTGATATTCATGTTCATTCTCTCGGTTTGGTATGGTTTCTATACGGTACGAAAGGTATTCTATGGTAAACCGAAGGACACGAAGAGGTTGGAGATAAGCAGATACTATTATGTGCCACTATTTATAATTGGCATTGTCTCTGTATTGCTTGTTTTCCCTCCACTGTCAACAGCATTGATTCCTGGGCTTAACTCTCTCATTCAGACGTTAATGGGGCTGCAAGTAGCAGCCGTAGGGGGTGTTTTGCCATGAGCAATGAGCTTATTTTCCTGCTGCTTTTCTTAGCTCCTGTTGTTAGCAGTATCCCTATTGCTTTAGCATACAAGAGTAAGGGATGGACAGATAAGCTGCCTTATCTCTCGGTATTTGGTATCTTCATCTCGGTCGTGATGAGCATTTACATTCTTGTTAACTTAGAGGGACAGTACACTTACCCCTGGATACCAGATCTCGGAATAAACTTCGTTTTTATGATCGATTATTTAAGCAGCTATATGGGCGTTGTAACCGCACTTATAGCGTTCTTCATCGCTATTTACGGTCTTGAGTATATGAAAGGCGATTACAGACCAAGCTGGTACTGGTTCTGCTTCAACCTGTTCACGGCATCAATGCTACTCGTTGTGTATAGCGACAACCTATTCCTGCTCTTTGTTGGCTGGGAAGGTCTGGGCGCAGCATCATGGGGATTAATCGGACACTGGTTCAGAGATGACGATGATATAGCGTATGTGGGTAAAGCGGGAAGGAAGGTGGGCCCGCTTGAATTTAGCTGGTCGCCGAGCTTTGGCGGTTGGAGGGCGATCTCGACGATAAGATTTGGTGATGTGCCGATGTTCCTAGCAATCGCAGCGATATGGGTGTTCGCAGGCACCCTAAACATATCGGAGATAAATTGGCACACGCTTTTTATAACTCTTGGCGCTGCGGGGACAATAATACTTATGGGTTGTTTGCTTATGGGGCTATTCACGAAATCGGCGCAATTTCCTTTCAGCGAGTGGCTCATGACTGCAATGACTGGTCCCACAACCGTTAGTGCACTCTTGCACAGTGCGACAATGGTAGCAGCAGGTGCTTTTGTATTCCTCAAACTTACGTGGTATATTGAACCCTGGCACATGCATGATGTGCCTGGACTTGAGTATGTGTTTATCTTCGTTCTCGCAATAGGGCTCTTATCTGGCCTCTATGGTGCGCTTTGTGGAACAGGGATGCGGGAGCGGAAAGTTCTGCTTGCAGCGTCCACAATGTCCAGTATTGGCTTGATGTTTGCAGCGGGAGCTACTTCTTACTGGATTGAAATAGAAGTAGCAGGTATGAATTTGGCGTTGCTCGTTGCATTCTGGTATATGGCGATCCATGCATTTGCAAAAGCGAGTTTGTTCCTTGTAGCCGGTCACTTGATTCATGGCACACACAGCCGGTTCCTATGTGGCGATTTCGAGTTTGGGAAGCGAATGAAAACCGCTTTTGCCGTTACCATCATCGCCTCGTCATTCCTCGTGGGGATACCTCTGCTCACCGCTTACTGGGTGAAATCATCGATGGATGTACTGTATGAACATCTCTGGCTTCATCATGACATGGCTTTGCCCCTTGTACTTCTAATAGTTATTTCATTACTCTATTCCGCAGTTCTTGCAAAGTTCCTCAGCTTAAACTTCATAAAGGGTGAGAAGCCAGAGCACGAACATTTAGAAGGTGGCGGGTTGATGAAACTCGGATACGTACTGATGGCATCTGTGCTTTTTGTAATCTCTTGCGGTATTATCCTTTTCGAGGAGGCAGAGCACTTCCGCCACGCAGGGGGCGAAGCGATGTCCATTGGCGTAGGGCTGGCAATACTTGTAGTATTTATTGTTGCCGTATACAAGCCAAGTATAAGCGCTCTTTCCAGATTTGGTAGTTTCCTCAGCGACCGGATGTATCTACCATATCTTAACGATTATATTCTACCGAAGATAGGCTTTTTCATCTCTCATATCCTTGATGATTATGTAAACCCTGCAATAGATGGATTCTTCAATACAAAAGTGATACCGGGCTTATTCGGCTGGACTTCAAGAAGAATTCGGTCTATTCAGTCGGGGTACCTCAGTAGGTACATCAACATCGTTCTTGGTCTTGTGATGATTATTCTCGTGATTGTAGTAATATTGGTAAGGGGGGTGTGGCAATAATGGACTTGACGATGCTGATGCTGGTGGCACTAGTAATTTTAACGTTATGTGCTGTTTTGTCCTATAAGTATCGTGATTTAGGGCTCATAGGTGCGATAGTAGCAGCGATAATAGCGTTTTGGGCTGTTTCGAGTGCAAAGCCAGAACTCACAATTTATTGTGCCTTCGTTTTCGTAATAGGTATCATCAACCTGGCCTCGTTAAAAGCGATAAAGAGTGTGATTCAGGGTGTTGACTACGGCTTAGTAGGGCTGATGATACTTGCAACCATGTACATTTTTACTACGCAGGACCTTGCAATGATCCTGGTAGCATTTGTTCTCGTTTCCGTGCCAACGTACATCTTAGTTATGATTAGAGAGGGCGGCACAAACGTAGAAGTAGGTATCAAGTATATTACGTTTATGGTTTTAGCCACCGTTCTGTTTTTGATCGGTGCGGTTATCTTAGCATACACAAAGAGTTCGTTTAATGGTATACTATACATACTTGGTTACGTGATGCTTGTATTAGGATTGAGCATAGAAGTGGGCGTTGCACCGTTACACGAATGGGTACCGGATGTATTCACAAGTGCAGACCCTATCCCAATGTCAATCATCGCTTCTCTTGCAAAGATCGTTCCATTTATCGTAGCTCTGTGGGTACTAATTTATAGTGCCTGCGATTTAACAGCGTCCATAGCAATCTTTACTGCGGTGCTCGCAGCTATATCTATGTTTACCGGTAATATAGGTGCGTTGACCTCGAAGGAGCCTGCAAGAGTGCTTGCATATTCCACGGTTGCCAATATGGGCTATATCCTGACCGGTCTGGTGGTGGCCATAAACCCGGAGCCCGCGTTCATCGGTTTTGCACTTGTCGGTGTAGTACTAATGTTGTTTGCGAACGCAGCAGGAAAGATAGGGTTCTTCAATGCGATAAAGGGTAAAGGCGCGTATACACCGCTGATGTATATGCTTGCTTTCTCTTTCATCGGCTTGCCACCGCTAATGGGATTCTGGGGTAAATTCTTTATTCTCGCCTCGCTAGTTAACGTTGGGCTTTTTCTGGGTGATGCTGGGCTCATCTATTACATATTAGCTGCAATTGTGGTTATAAATTCCGCTATCTCTGTTCCGTATTACCTGCGGCTCGCACGTGATCTTGGCGGTGATTGGCAGCTTAATCTCGCAAACGTCATTTCGCTCGTTGCCGTAATAATAATTTTTATTACGGTTGCATTTATACCAGTCGATTGGTTCATAAATAGTATGGCGGTCGTGGCTCAAACGATAGGTGTAGTAATATAGGGGGTAAATAAAAAATGATAGAGGCTATCTTGTTAATCGGAGTGATAGTATTGATCTGTGTGCTGGTAGATGGGGTACTACTCGCGCTCGTTAAAATATTGCCGCGTTATGATCTGACAGAGATAAAAACGATGAGGTGGGAAGCAGGTAATCCACCGATGAAAAATCCTAAATATGCGCTCCCCATGCAGTATTTCGGTTACATGTTCCTGTTTATGGCTGCGGAACCAATAGTTGTCATTCTGTTACTGTTCGCAGCATGTCCTGGATTAAATTTTACAGTGCTTCTACTGCTCTCTATGGTGCTACTCCTACCGGCGATATACGTAGGGTATAAGATAGCGGGGGTAATGGCAGAGTCAAAGGTATAAAAAAGTTAAAATATATGTAGAGGTGAAGAGAAAACAAAAATGGAAGACTATAAGGACGGGAATATACGCAACATCAATTCAGGAATCCTTTCTCCATTCAGGAGATGGTCATCGAAGTGGAGCCTATGGCCTTGCCACTTCATCACCTCTTGCTGTGGCGTTGAGCTCGCCCATGCATTTGCATCTGGCTATGATGGTGAGCGATTAGGAACGTTGAACTTGGGCATTTCGCGACAGTCAAATTATATCATAGTTGAAGGTACGATAACAAGGAAGATGGCAAGGGCACTGCAATTTGTGTGGGGGCAGATGCCAGACCCGAAGTTTGTGAACGTGATAGGCGCCTGTGGCCAAAGAGGCGGGATATTCTGGAACAGTTATAATATAACACATCCTTCGGATATAGTACCGGTAGATGCGTTTATCCCCGGCTGTCCAATAACGCCGGAAGCTCTTTTGAGGGGTGTGAGGGCAACTCAAGACAAGATATATGGGATCGACCGGAAGACGATAGAATTTAAGAGAGTGGAGCTGCCGTTTGAGAAACAACTGGAAGAGCGCATGGTACCGACTTCGCCAAAGGTATTTGCTCCGACACCGGCAATTAGAGTGGACATCGGACGTGATGTGGATTGGGGAAAAGAGCTGGAGGAAAATCTAAAACGAGATCTTAACGGTCTTTATGAATCTATAACGATTACCGACATGAATAGTATAGCAATTAAAACGACACGAGAGAATCTGAAAGCTGTTGCAGGGAAGCTCAGGGACCAGATGAAGCTGGACCATGTGAAGAGCGTGAATGTGATAGAAGTACCACATGAGCGAAAATTTATTGTAGAATATATAGCATCAAGTTATACAGACGAGGCGTTGATGCCGGTCCTTATAACCGTGTTCACAGAGGTCGGACTGAAAGATCCGAAAGTTGATAGTCTTTCTTCTATATGGGAGAGTGCAAATTATTCAGAACGAGAAATGCATGAGTTCTTCGGTGTTCTGTTTGACGGTAACAAAGGGATGGGTCGTAAATTTGTCCTTGCCCCGGATACGCCGGATCTACCATTGAGGAAAGAATTCAAGATCCCCGAGGAACGCTACGTTTATGAAAAGGGCATGTCACTTGACGATCTTATGGTGCCCATAGAGCCGCCAAAGGACCTTTACACCCCAATTCCCGAAGAATTCGTCGAAGGCGCTTATGATAAAGACGAGATAGTAGTCCCAATAGGCCCGCATCATGCCGGAAGCGGGCATCTCAGGGTGACATTCAGAATAAAGGGTGATGTGATCGTAGATGCTATTCCGGAACCCGGATTTGTACACCGGTCAATGGAGAAGATTGCGGAGAACAAGTTATATATCCAGAACGTTCCGTTATTTGAGCGATTGGCGATAAATGACCCGGTGAACATGAACTTAGGGTATGTCCGGACGTTAGAGAATGCGTTAGGGATTGAAGTGCCAGAAAGGGCGCAGTATTTGAGGACGATAATGGCAGAACTGTCGCGGATAGAAGCGTTCTATTACGATGCGGGAATATTTTCACTCTTCTTTGGACATACAACGGGCTTCATGTATGCTATGGCGATCCGGGAAATGGTAATAGAAGTATTGATGAAAATGACGGGCTCGAGAAGTGGTCCTTCATTCCTGGTACCAGGCGGAATGCGGCGAGATATTGCGGATGATGTGCTCAAAGTAACAGATAATCTCACTTTTGCAATACATAAAAGGATGAAGAAGTTTGAGGATATATTTGTGTATAACCCGGTGACGATAGCAAGAGCGAAGGGCGTAGGCGTACTGACGAAGGCAGATGCAATACGATGCGGTATGGTGGGTCCGTTTTTGAGAGCGTCCGGCGTAAATTACGACCTCCGAAAGATAGCGCCTTATGAAGCTTATGACAAGCTCAATTGGGAAGTCACAACGGGAGATGACGGTGATTGTCTCGGGCGGTTCCTGGGTAGGTTAGCGGAGATAAAACAAAGTGTACAGATAATAAAGCAGGCGGTAGACGCGGTGAAAAGTATAAATGGGCCGATTTTGAGTGAAGACGTGCTCGGCGAATACAAAGAGGCTGCAAATGATATAAAGGGCAATTTCTTCCGGGTCTTTGGTAATCTAGTTCTTCCAAAAGGTGAATGGACTACTGTTACCGAGGTGGCTCGGGGCACGTTGTTATTTTCTATTATGAGTGATGGCGAGTCAAATGTACCATACCGTGTGAGGGTGATAAGTCCATGCTGGATGAACTTGCGCGGGTTTATGGAAGCGCTAAAAGGAGAACGATATGCGGACTTCTGGGCGGTATATGGTAGTTTCGGGTACTTCCCGCCGGAGGCGGATAGGTAAAGAGGTGAAGAGAAAATGATAGAAATGAACGAGCTCATGGAGATGGTGAAAATAAACGAACTCATGAACATAATAGTGAACAACGAGGGAATAATGAGTCACCAGATGGATGTCCCATTGCTTCAGCCGCTTATCGAGCCAATGCTCGAACTGCCGGTGATAAATAATTTAATTGCTTTTTTGCTCTGGGAATCGTTTTTTGTATTGATTCTCATACCGGGTTTCGCTACGCTGGGTATCCTGCTACTCCTTTTGCCCTGGATAGAGCGTAAAATGGTCGGTCGGATGCAGTGGCGTGTGGGCCCGCGAGAAATTTCGCCACGGACGCGCGGTATCATTCAATTGCTTGCTGATTCGTTACGATTCCTGTTTCAGGAGGTTATTATACATAAGGGCGCGCATAAGCGTTATTTCTTGCAGTTCCCGTTCCTTTATTTCATACCTGTGCTCCTACCGCTACTGTTTATTAATGCCGGTGCTGCCGGTAGTCCGCTCGTTCCGATAGTGAGCGATTATGGGCTACAACTAATGGTGGCGTTGATATGTTTGATGCCGGTATTCATTTTGGGTCTCGGCTGGGCATCGAACAACAGGTTCGCATTTATCGGTACGATACGAGAGGCGTTCCTGTATTTCGCGTATGAGATCCCGTTTATTGTTGCTGTATTCGCAATGGTCGTCATGTATGGTACATCTGGCTCTGTCGGGGTAGTGGATGCGCAAGCTGGCGGGTGGTGGGGGATAATCCAGAATCCCATTGCTGCACTCACATTTTTCATTGCCACACTGATGGCTACTGCTCGATTGCCATTTGATATCCCCGAGGCCGATCAGGAAGTATCGTTTGGACCTTTTGTCGAGTTTTCCGGGATTGCATTTGGGCTTGCTTATGTGATGGGTTATGAGAAGATGTATGTGCTCAGTGCGCTCATGACCATGTTATTCCTTGGCGGTGGTAGTGGCCCGGTGATACCGGGTTTGGGCGAGATTTCATACCTTCTTTGGTTCGTGTTAAAGACCCTGATAGTTCTGATTGTAATGGTGAATCTTCGTGGTGTGTATCCGCGTTATAGGCTTGATCAGGGCATGAAGATAGGCTGGAATGCGATGCTTATCTTAGCTTTGGTTGCAGTGGCATGGTCATCAATCTACGCATGTATAACGGGGGTAGGATTATGAAGAAAATAGCAACACCTGAATACGACCTTAAAGAGAAGCTGAAGTATCATGCAACTGCACTGGCAACAGCGGCGAAAGAGGTTGTAGCGCCATTGAGCATAACTACGCAGTATCCACGTGAGCGGAGGAAATGGCCCGACTGTTTCCGGGGTTATATCCTCTTTGACCCGGAACGGTGCATAAGCTGTTTTGAATGCTCGTTTGTATGTCCCGCGAATGCGATTTGGATGAAGGAAGCGAAGAGTGGGCGGTATTATCCTACGTTGGATTATGGTAAATGTATCTTCTGTCATTTCTGTGTTGATTCATGTCCCGGAGGTGCCTTGAGGACGACAAAGATTCATGATGTCTCCTATACGAATATGGACGAGATGTTCACGGATACGGAGGAGATGATAGAGCCGCCGGAGATAATACGTGAGGATGAAGGATATGTGGAGTATGAGATAGACCGGGATGATCTCACGTTGAAACGGACAAAGGGGCAGGATAATCTTATTGTTGATGTCGCACCGTCGCAAGGTGTGCCGATGGTGAGTGTGTGCGTGGATAGAGGAAGCTGTATTGCGTGCAAGGTTTGCGAGAAGGTGTGTGAGAGTGGTGCGGTTTCTTCATCGTTAGACGAGGCGAAGATGGTAATTAGGATGGCGATAGATTCTGAGGTGTGCACTGGGTGCGGGTTGTGTGTTAAGGAATGCTCGATGCAGATATTGCGGCTGGTGCGGAAGTAAGGGATTTGCACAATAAAAGGTGAAAAATGCGATAACCTGTCGTTCTAACTGACTTTTGCTCCACAACAGGCAAAAGCGGCTGAGCTTTTCGTTACAAGTCGCTTGTACCAATTGTTTTAGTGGAACTGGATAAAGATTTGATGTGCTGGATGGGCTCGTGCCGTTAGAAGCAAAGCGGCAAGATGTAGGTAAGGGTCACTATTTAAAATTGTGTTTGAGGATAGCGCAGATCGAAGTAAGGGGGTGACTGTCTTTTGGTACTCTGAAATGGATGGCACAGGACAAAAGGTCTCGGTGGATTATTCAGATGATGAAATGGCGGCGGTGCTGAGTGTGGATTCAGAAGATGTGTATCCGGTTGATATGGCGTACAAGATATCATCACTCCCTGTGTATAATTGTTCGGTAATGGTAACGGTGGGGGAAGAGCTGCAGTATCTTGTTGAATTTAAGAT
>JAYEJE010000146.1:0-1824 GCA_034660415.1 Methanobacteriota archaeon
CCCCCCTGGAGAAGATCCTGGAAATGAGTGGGTCGAACTTTATAATCCCACATCAGTGGATGTAGACTTATCAGGTTGGACATTAAAGACGACTCATGGAAGAATAGGAAAGGTTACTTGTTCTGGAACAATAGATGCAAATGGTTATCGCGTTTTTGGAAAGGGTTCTCAGTGGCTTGATAATGAGGGGGATTCTATAATTTTAAGAGATAATGGCGGTGCAAAGATAGATGAAGTTGCTTTTACCGATACTGAGAATGATGACCACACCTGGCAAAAGTATCCAAATGGAGAAGATTCATGGGAATTTAGGTGGAAAACAAAAGGATATAGCAATGGTGGATAGCTACCCGTTGCATTATTCACATGCACGTCAGTTGATCCAACGTCAGAAGGATAGATTGTAGCCTTTAGCGCAGTACGCACCCCATTTTTAGAAGGTGATTGGAATAATGCAAAGTTTTTAAAAGCGTGGATGCTCTTAAACTAAATGATAATTATAAAGGGTAAAAAGTGAAATATATAGTATAGGGTAAATGACTTACACAAAAGAACAAGGAAAGCAAAAGATTAAAGAACTCGTTGAGCGATTTAGGTATAATCTTGATGTTTACAAAAAGTCAACGTATAACGAAACACAAGTAAGGCGGGAATTCATTGACCCCTTCTTTGAAGCCTTGGGCTGGGACGTGAGCAATAAACAAGGCTATGCAGAGCAATACAAGGATGTAGTTCACGAGGATGCAATAAAAGTAGGGCATTCAACAAGAGCACCGGATTACAGTTTCAGGATTGGAGGACAGAGGAAGTTCTTTGTCGAAGCGAAGAAACCCGCAGTGAACATAAAAGAGGACGTCCACCCCTCATATCAACTGAGACGGTATGCTTGGAGTGCAAAACTGCCGTTATCTATTGTGACGGACTTCGAGGAGTTCTCGGTATTCAACTGTCAGATCAAACCAAATCATACGGACAAGTCCAGCATAGGTCGGTTTGCATACTATACGTTTGACGTGTATCTTGACAAATTTGACGAGATCTACGACGTATTCTCAAAGGAAGCGGTACTCAAGGGCAGCTTCGATCGGTACGCGCAATCTACAAAGGGCAAGAAGGGCACTGCGACCGTAGATAGCGAATTCTTAAAGGAGATAGAGAGCTGGCGTGAGCTGCTGGCTAAGAATATCGCGCTACGGAATCCTAATGTGAGTATATACGAGTTGAACTATTCGGTACAGAAGTTGTTGGATCGCATAATCTTCCTGCGGATTTCTGAAGATCGTGGCATTGAGCATTACGGGCAGTTGCAGACAAAGGCAGAATCAGGTGACGTGTACCTGCATTTGCTGAACCATTTTAGATTGGCGGAATCGAAATACGATAGCGGGATATTCGATTTCGACAGCGATGGGATAACGCCTGCGTTGACGATAGACGACAAGGTCTTGAAGACGATCATACAGGATCTGTATTATCCGAAGTCGCCATATGAGTTTTCTGTGCTTGGTGTTGAGATTCTGGGCAATGTGTACGAGCAGTTTCTGGGTAAGGTCATCCGGCTGACGGCTGGGCATCAGGCGAAGGTGGAGACAAAGCCGGAGGTGAAAAAAGCCGGTGGGGTGTATTACACGCCTCAGTATATCGTTGAATATATCGTGGAGAATACTGTTGGTAAGTTGATTGCGGGAAAGACGCCGGAGGTGATTGCACATATAAAAATTCTGGATCCGGCATGTGGGTCTGGTAGTTTCCTTATTGGTGCGTATAACTATCTGTTACGGTGTCATCGGGATTGGTACGTGAACAACAAGCCGAAGAAGCATA
>JAYEJE010000147.1:0-1821 GCA_034660415.1 Methanobacteriota archaeon
TGGAGAATTTCAGAGAGGAGTTGCTGGATTTCATTGCGGAGAAATATACCAAGTTGGAAAATGTGAGCAAGTGCGACATAAAGGGTAAGGATTTCTCTGTCTATGCAAACGAGAAACATAGTATCCCGTTAGTTGATATTGAAGATTATGTGGGCGATGGCTGCTCGGTTTGTATGGATTTCACTGCGGAACTCGCGGACATTTCCGTGGGCTCGGTAGGCTCGGAAGAGGGCTGGTCAACGGTTTTCGTTCGCTCGGAAAGCGGTGAAGAGCTAGTTAAAGGGGCTCGGGCTAAGGGCTACATAGAGGTAAAGGAGATAGATGATAAGGGGTTCGGATTGATCCGGCGATTGGCTGAGCGGAAGAAGGCGAGTGGTATGGCTAGGAGCGAGTGAATATCGCCTCCTTGCTTTTAGCCAAAAACCTGTCCCTACAAAGGACAAAATCATTACCTCTGCGACTATACACCTCAACGGAGCTTCGGATACAGGTAATGTTGAGGCAAGTTCTTCTTCTTTCATAACCCTTCCTACTTTGCTCGTCTCTCAACTCACCGTTATTATTCATATATTCTAAGGAATCTTAGTGCTTCCTCACGCTCATGAAAAGAACCCTCTATTTTGTCGCCATTACTAAACCCAATGTAGATTTCAAACTTGCAAAACGCCAATCCCTCTCGTGCGGCTATTTCATAACTTTCAATGCTTGCAATAGCATCATTTATGGAATTGAACACTATCTCATCGCCAAATAAAGAAAGAATGCGGACTTTTTCTACTTTTCTTTGCAATGCACTCTTCAGCGATCGAATAAACATATCATAATCCGATTTAATTGATTCTCTGAATGCTTTCTCTATATCTTTGATATCGGATTGCGATAGATTCTCCCATGCTTCTATTAATCTATATTTCTGCTTATTAGTCGCATCTTCGGGATAATCGAGGTTAACTCCTTTGATTAAGAATGCCTCTACAATTTTCCTATATGGGATGTATAAAATGTTTATATTGTGTGAGGTTAACTGCTTTCGAGCACCTTCGGTAAATTCACCACCCAAAATAGCACCCAAAAAATTACATGTGTTGCGGTATGTGTTCCCCAAAGGAACTAAAGCGGCTTCTATCTCCCCGGCTTTGTTCCTTGAATGTTTTGTGTATCGCCTCCAAGCGAGTTCGATAAATGCGACGGGTTCGCCCATCTTATCCACCGTACCATTCATCTCAAAAACGTAATCCAAATCATGCACATTACCTTCACTATCAGTCCAGGCTACTTTCCTCTTTTCACCTCTGACTTTTGGTCTGGGTCCCTTTTTGTCACAATAAAACCCAAGTTCTTCAGAGAAATTTGTCAATCGGTTACAAAAGAAGCCCTCAAAAAAGTTCCCTATGAGTTGACCAAGTTTGTGCCCCGGAGATGTAACCTTCGCCACGATTAGCCCTCCACCCATAGTCGTCCCTCATGAAGGGGGACTTTATGCTTTCTATTTTTCCACTTAACGTTTCTATCTCGCGTCTTTTCAAAATAGTATGATTCAAATCCCGCCGAGATTGCTAATTCGCCCAACCATTTATCCACCGGGACATAAATGCCATAGGGTGCAGAATCCCCTACAACAAAACATACCCTGGCATCCTTTTTACACACTTTCCTCAATGAAATCCAAACCTTCGCAAGGTCTGAAAAATAAGCTGCAACCATAAGATGATAAGTTTTTCTGCCGCCGTGTAAAAGTCTCTCCCGTTCTAACTCATGACATACTTCACGAAGGTCTTCGATTATTGGATATATGTTTTTATCTGTGAGTATCCTATCCAA
>JAYEJE010000148.1:0-1821 GCA_034660415.1 Methanobacteriota archaeon
GAGGCGGAGATGAGGCGGGTTAATGTGTTTGATTGGGAGGACGATGTAAAAGGGTTTGGGGGGATTATGCGGCGTGGGGGGTTTGATTGTGTTGTGGGGAATCCGCCGTACCTTAAAATTCATCACTTAGTTGAACAGGGTTCGAAAGTTTTGGATTATTTAAATGACAAATATGAATCATCAGGTTCGGGAGGATACGACATCTATATAGCGTTTGTGGAAAGAGGG
The DNA here is from genome assembly GCA_034660415.1 of Methanobacteriota archaeon. GTDB lineage: Archaea > Halobacteriota > Syntropharchaeia > Alkanophagales > Methanospirareceae > Methanophaga. Next base: position 229 of record JAYEJE010000148.1, read on the forward strand.
ACAAAAATACTAAGAGAAAATGGCAAATTTGGTTTTATTCTACCACATAAGTTTTTCAATGCAAGCTATGGTAAGCAGTTGCGAAACTACATTTCAAGAGGAAAGTTGCTTTCAGAGATCGTTCATTTCAAAGATAAACAAGTTTTTGAACACGTTTCCACTTATACTTGTTTACTATTTTTGTCCAAATCTAATCAAAAAGAGTTTGATTATCTTCAAATCCCTGATGATTGCTCTCCAAAGGAGTTTATAGATGAAATCAGAAGCAATCGGAGCAATTTTATTTCAACTTATGATTTAACGGGTGTAACAGAAAAAACATGGTTTTTCGTTGATAGGAAATATACAAAATTGCTACAAAAACTTTCATCTGGTTCTAAAACACTAGGAGAGTTAACTACCAATATTTTCAAAGGATTTGATACTGGAGCAGATAAAATTTATTTTATGGAATACATTGATGAAGACGATACAAACTTTATCTTATTTTCAAAAGAATTGCAAAAACCAGTAAAAATTGAAAAACGCTTAATGAAAAAGTCTTTGAAGGGAAAGCAAATTGATCGTTTCTATTCATCCTTTAAAGATATATATGTGCTTTTTCCATATAATATCCTTGATGGTAAGGTAAGCATCATAGAAGAATCCGTTTTGAAGAAGGAGTTTGTGAATGGCTATAATTACTTAAAATCTCTCAAATCGGTTTTGGAAAGAAGGAATAAAGGTCGTATGAAGGGCACAAAGTGGTACGCATTTACTTACCCACGAAATATGCTACTTTATAAAAAACCTAAAATATTCACTCCTTATAACGCATTTCGTAATACCTTCTGTTTTGATGAAAATGGAGGATATTACTTTACTACTGGCGTAGCTGGTGCTTATGGATTATTATTTGCATCTTCTCCATGCGATATAAAATATTTTCTTGGTGTCTTGAACTCCTCCATTGTAAATTTATTTATAAAACAAATTGGGACATGCTTGCAGGGTGGGTATTACTCGTATGAAAAACGGTTTATAGAGAAACTTCCAATCTCCTCGATAGACTTCTCAAATCCTGCTGAAAAAGCGCAGCACGATAAACTCGTTTCTCTGGTGGATAACATGCTCGAACTGAAGAGGAAATATCACGAGATGAGAATGGAGCAAGATAAAGAGCTTTACGAGCGGCAGATAAAAATTGTTGATGCGCAGATTGACCGACTGGTTTATGATTTGTATGGGCTGACGGGGGAGGAGATAAAGGTGGTGGAGGAACATGCGTAATTCATTAAAAAAGATCACCGATAAAGTCAAGCAGCTTTATGCCCAACACAATGAAGTTTTAGACTGCCTTATCCAGCATTGCTGGGCGGATACCCGCCCATTGGAAATAGCGGAAAAAGAAGGCGGGATAGATTTTGATTTAATGATACCGCCAAGACCCGAAGAGAAGAAACTTTCTGAGAAATTCAAATTGGATTATCAAGATTGGTATTCTTCATCCTGTGCTCTTTTAGAACGGAATTACAACAAAGAAAGAACGAGCGAGTTCAAATCAGAGTATGAAAACAACATTAAAAAAATCATATCCGAAAATTATATATCTCA
>JAYEJE010000149.1:0-1819 GCA_034660415.1 Methanobacteriota archaeon
TTGAATGTATGGGGCTGAAATTGGATATGCTCACCATATACGACATTTATATTGGTCAAGGATGCGATCCTAATGTTAAAAGGGAGAGGTTGATGGAGCGATGGGTTACTTAACCGAACACGCATGAGACCTCGCATATAAAATTAATAATCGGCCCGTAATTCTTTTTAACTTGATCTTCTCGAATTTACTTAATTTTTCTATAACTCTTGCTCGCTCTAATTTACTCAATCTACCCACGTAGAACGAAATAGAAGCGGTTTTATCGTTAACATTTACTTTATCCCTGAGATAAAGATACTTGTGCCCCTTAATAACCTTAATCTCTAATTTCATTATGATTTAATGTATGGTACGTATATTAAAAAAGTTATGTGAATTGGGTTAACCTTTCAAGTTGTGTTGATGTTTTTCTAACACTCAGAACCAATTCAAAAAAGATAAATAGGTAGAAGGTATATTTATAAAGCCTTTCTGTATGTATGCACGAATGAGTAACTTTTACCCACGGCGGGCCCCAAGAGTAATAAAAGAAAAGTGATTTGCTACATTATTCTCATTTTCAAACGATTGCATGTCTTTCAAAATCTTTTGGCACATATAAATCCACCGCCCCGTTTTTGCGTCAACCGTTGCGTCAACCGTTGCGTCAACCGTTGCGTCAACTCAGTCGAGAACATAATATGTCGCTCTTCCTTCACCCTGTGATTTTATAACTCCCAATTCCATCAATGCTTTTAGTTCCTTGTGTGCAGCCTGCCGGGAGATTTTAAACATCTTTTGAATGTCGCCACTTGTAATTTTGCCTGCGGTATTGATAAATTCCACCATCTGCATCTGTCTGTCCGGTTATAAAAACCTAATAATTGTCCCTTTGGGATATGCTCCTTTTTTCTTCCTTTCACTCTCTACAACCCGTATTTCTGCTGGATTTACTTCTTCCATGGGCTTTAAAATCTGTTTTCTAAAATGAGTCTCCCTAAAACCAGTTTCAACTACAACAAATTTTTCAATCTCTTCGATTGACACCTCTTTTCCTTTAAATTTATCAACGATTAACTTTTTTAGCTGCCGATAATCAGGTTCTCGTTTAAAGAGTACAGTTTGGTTTGGATCTGTCCTATCAGAAAAACAGAATCTCCCAGTCTCATCAACTTTCCACATTGCATATTTCATCTTTTTAAGCCCCCCAATGCTATGTGTACAGAAAATGAGGTGGTATATCGGTTGATTAAACTTATTTTTCATCTCAAATGTGCGCACATATTCCGCACACGACTCTAATCGGTTTTGATAAAATCTAACGATCTTCTTCTCAGACTTTTCATCTGAATCTGAATCAAACACTATTCCACGCCATTCTCTTGTGTCAAAGAGCAGATCTAAAGCTACCTCTTTATGCGGATCCGATTTGAATCTATTCAGGAATCCCGACATAAATGTGATGAGTACTTCACATTTTTTATTCTTCATAATTCGCTTAATAATTGAAAACGGAGTGTCGGAATAACCGAAAGGGTCTATAAACGCAAAGGTAGGAGCAATATGTTTCTTCTGTTCATCAAGATAATTGAACAGTGATGTGAGAGATTCATCAAATTTGCTACATTCTACGTTATATTTCATATTATCTGGAACATCTATAGGTCTAAGTATCTCTTTAAGGTGTTTGCATCTGTCCTCCCGTGCCTCAATAAACAAAAACAAAATTTCTGCATTTAGCTTTAATTTATGCTCTTTTGCTGTATTAATTGCGATAACAGGGGAACCTTGCTCGCCTTTTGAATATTCGCCGGGTCCTGCAAAACCATCAATGTAA
>JAYEJE010000150.1:0-1806 GCA_034660415.1 Methanobacteriota archaeon
GGATAAGTAGACAAGTGGCTTTTGAACGATTGAAGAAGCTATCAGAAGAGGGTATAGTAAAGCGATTTTCAGTGTGTTTAGATGCTGATAAGCTTGGATACACATTCAAGGCATATGTCCTCCTCATTGCGAAGCCGGAAGAGAATTTGAGGACGGAACTCGTGGAGTTCTTGAGTGCCAGTAGAAATGTAATGAAGATTCAGCTCCTCTTCGGTAGGTTTGATTTCTTTCTGGAACTCCTTTTTCGGGACAAGGAAGAGATGACCGAATTTATAAGGCTGATGCAATCCTTTGGCGCGGTTGAGAGGACGGAGACGTTCATAGTGTATCAAACGATGAAGGATAAACCGGAAGACCCGCTTTTAGAGTGTTTATGCGAAAAGGGTTGACGAGGACTTTTTAAAACCACACGATTACGCAGATTTCCACAAACCTTTTCTATCAAACTTTAAGAAAGTTTGATCAAAACGCTTCGCAGAAAGGAAAGCTGTACCAAAAGAACTTATTTTTTTCTTTTAGTACATGTTTTCTCTTGCAAAAAAAAGTGTCCAGAGAGCGCAGAGGATATAGAGTGCAGATATGTCCTTTTATCTCCATCACAACCGGAACCGATTTTAAATGAAATGTGACAATGTCAAGCCACACATATACGAAATTATACCGATTTGGGTAATAGCTATTACCCAAACAGGGGGATTTTTAAAGGTGTCTTTTTCTTCATTAGAATGAGGCGTAAAGAAAAAGATGAATGTTACTGGTATTGGATGGAGGAGTGAAAAGTAATTATTATATGACAGAGCCAAATATTATCATTGCATTGGGTGTGCTCATAGGTGTAGCAATCTTAGCATTAAAAACCGGCTTAGGGTGTGGTTTCGCCAACCTAAAGCGGAAGGAAGTGGTTTACATAGCGTTTATTTATTTTAGCGCTTCTATCATCCTTAGTTATTTGGTAGGTATTATTGCGCCTGATATAACGCAGAATATCCTTGCAACCGGTGTTATAATGCACCTCATCATCGCGATTGGGCTCGTCTATTTTGGTATAAAAACGAAGCGAGAATGGCTTTCTCGTGCGAATGACCTTTCGCGGAAGACTTTCCTGTGGCTCTCTATTCCATGCCCTGTATGTTTAACAGCAACATTTCTTGCTTGTTTGATGCTCTCTCAACTCACCAGCATCAACAACTTATGGATAGGAGTCATTGTAGGTGCAATTTTCTTCTTCGGTGTATGCTTATTCGCATTTACGGTTTCTTCGGTCGCAGGTGTTTTAAGAATAAAAAATCCATCCACACTTGGGTCGGTTATGATCTTATTCGGTCTATTTTACCTCTTATCACCTTTAATAATCCCGGCGTACATTCAGGCTAAAAGCATACCCTACCCGGAGTTTTCCGTAGATTATCCTATGCTAGTTCTTTCATTCATATTGATGGCATCTCTTATAGTGGTTGGGTTTTTGATAGATAGGCACAAAAGAGTAAAGCGAAATAAAGGAGGCAAGAAATGGACGCATCTGCTGGCATAATCGGGGCTATGTTTATGATCTCGAATTCGCTGCTCTATCCCGTAATTATTATACTGCTTGGTCTGGTGGCCTGGTCGCTTATTTCAGTCGGCCAATTTTTATCAGAATACGCATCGAGAAACAGGGATATGGGCAAGCTAAAGGCAGGCTGTAGAAATGCACATGAACATATCGAGAAGCAGGAGTACAATAAAGCGGCTGAGGTTCTGAATGCCAGTGGCTCCAATGACCTTCTAAAAAATTTTATTGCCGATCTTGTGGAGTCACTACGGGAG
>JAYEJE010000151.1:0-9676 GCA_034660415.1 Methanobacteriota archaeon
TAATCGGCCTGCTATTGCTCGCCTAACCAAAGACGTAATCCTCGTAACAGAATCTAACTTTTCCACAGTTCCTTTTTTATTTCCAAAGAACTTCTTTAGAATACCTTCACTCGCTAATTCTTCTGCCGCATAGCCAATTGATGATATCCCGCCCCCTTTAAGCGTGTTAATTATCTCTGCTGCATCTACCACCATCTGCCCTACCTCATTCGCTTCTCCTGCGCCGAACAAAAGCCCGAATCGTCTCACTATCTCGTTATTTATATCTGCAAATGCCTCTTTTACGCTCTCTCCGCCCTTCTTCCACGCATCGTTATCGAACAAGAATAGATTATCCACTTCGTTTACCAGAGTCACCAGACTCCTTGCAGCATTTAAGGAATACAAACTCCCTTCATCTTTCGATGGTAGAATACCGAGTCCATAAACCGGCTCCTCATATAACTTCTTCAGCCGCCTTGCTAATACAGGCGCACCACCAGAACCCGTTCCTCCACCTAAACCCGCTATTAGTAAAAAAGCATCAACCTGATACGACCCCCGCTCATCTATTTCACTCTGAATGGTATAAAGCTCCTCCGTAGCTACCTTCGCACCTAATTCATTATCGGCCCCTATACCATGCCCTTTCGTTAGTGACTCACCTATAAGCAACCGATCTTCCATCGGTATATTCTTCAGCCCCATCAGATCAGACGTTGCCGTATTAATGGCCAATACACGAGCAACAAAATTCTGCCCCGTTCGCTTAGCAAATTCTAAAAAAGAATCCGCTACTCTTCCTCCAGCCTGCCCGTAGCCTATCACAAATATCCGCATTTTATATCCCCCTCCCCTTTTTCATTTCTTGTTGTAATTTGTATGTTTTAAACTAATATTCTTAGTATACATATTTAAACGCACATCGCTCATGGATACCTGGCTCTTTTCCAATCCCGTGCCCATTCTGTGGTTTATTATTAATCCCGCCACATTCCCTTTATCTATATCAAAAATAATATCGCTCAGATGACCTACATAATCGCCCCCTGCGCTTATTACCTTTCTATCTAAAATGTCTTTACCAAACAGCTTCAACGCATTCTTTTCGTTCTTTATTATTAAGCCATTGATAAAAACTCCCCTATCTCTTAGCCGTTCTACATCCGTGCCCAATAAATCGCTAACCGCTTTTAGATCTAACACTTCATCCATCTTGAGCCCAAGTCTGTCTAAGATTACATAGACCAAACACTGAGAGAACGCAAAAGGGTAATTAGTTATGAATTTACCATGCATCCTCATAATCTCTTTATCACCCGTATCAAATAGATAATCGTTAACTGCTTCCCTTACTTCCCTTGTAATTACCTCTTTTAATACCTCGCCACCAATTGCCTTTTTATTTATCCCCTTCCCCTCGCATACCTGAATCGCATATGGAACAAAATGTTCTATGGCATCTGCTTCAACGTCCTCGAAAACGAAATTCCAGGGGAATAACCTCGATCGCAGATAAGCTATTACCTTTTCCTTCTCCTCTTTATCTTTATTCTTCCACATGCCCGCTTCTTTATTTGCACTATCTCCTTAAAAAGTTTATTATCTTATGAATATCCAAATTTGGAGATGAAATACTTTTTCCCTTCCCTTTCCAGTCCCCCCCTCTCGCTTCGACATTGCATACTCGCCACACCCATTCGCCAAAGTCCGTCACTTCATATTCGCCACTCAATTCATTCACCATGTTATATTCCCATTCATCGCTCACTAAATACGCCACACCATTACTCAATTCTTTATCATATGTGCTACTTACCAGCTCTTTATATTCCCTATCTTCCCTTTTAGAAATCTCCTTTATCTCCTTTAGCATCAGCACCTTCCCTTCTTTAACCAAAGTCCCTAAAGCAATAAAAGCATATTCATTTTGTTTCAGTAGCTTACAGCACCTATCTATGATATTCTCCATGCCTAACATGTGCTTCGCTGTCTCTTGAATCATCATTATTACATACCCTAGGATAGTCAAAGGTGAATTTTCGTCAGTTGAATTAACTTTTATTCCCTCCGTAGAGAATGCAGCTATTTTAAATTTGATATTTGGCTGAGGCGATTCAAAAAAGATATCGGTAATAGCCATGAAATACGCCTCCGAAATCGGTTCGTGCTCACTGTCATAAGGGAAGAAATCATCCACAAAGAGGTCGAGATTCGGGGCTAAATCCGCTGTTAGCTCTGCTATTTCCTTCTTCAATTCCTCTAGTTTCTCAGAGGCACTGCTTCTATCTTCCTTCTCTTTCCTTAGCGTCTTCGCTTCTGCCGCTAATTGTTCCTGTAGCTTACCCCCTATCCCTTTTTCCAATAGCTTCTCTATTTCCGCTAATCTAGCTTCATCTGTTTTGTCCGCTGTCACCTCTTTCAAGCGCCAGTATTCATTTGCTATCGCATTTGCCCGCTCATTGAACTTTTCAACCATTTTCACTCCATCAAAGGTTAGTTATGGATCTTATCATCTAATTTATTTAATATTCCTCTTTATAGTCTTTTCTGGTCTAGAAGACTATATATATTATAGGATGGCAACCGAAAAGTTTATATAACACCTCCTTCTTAAGAAGAGGTAGTTATAAATGTGGGATAGTAAAATAGAAAAGGGGAAGGTGGAAAATGATGGATAAAGTGTTAGGTTATTGTTCTGAGGGGCTAAGCATGGGCGAAGAAATCGAGGAGTGGTTTGGAGTGCCGCGGTTAGCAATAGTTGGCGTTGGTGGAGCGGGAAACAACTCTATGGGTAGATTAGAGGATTTGGGCGGATTAGATGGCGTTGATCGAATAGCTATAAATACTGACAAGCTGCACCTGGATTCGATAGAATGTGAACGGAAGCTATTGATCGGGAAATCGCTCACCCACGGATTAGGATCCGGTGGCGCTCCCGATGTAGGGCGAAAGGCAGCGGAATTAGATCGGGAAGTGTTAGGGGAGTTATTCGAAGGGAAAAACTTCGTGTTCCTCACTGCCGGCATGGGCGGAGGAACAGGCACCGGGGCTGCGCCTGTTATCGCAGAAATAGCGAAGGAAGCCGGTGCGATCGTAGTTGCGATGGTTTCGTTTCCCTTTGAAGTGGAAAGGCGAAGAAGAGACAAAGCAGCGGAGGGGATAAAGAAGTTGAGGGAGTGTACCGATACGGTTATCGTGCTGGAAAACGACAAGTTGATAAAATATGCAGGAAATCTTCCGGTAAATGAGGCGTTTAAAACCATGGATACCTTGATTGCAGACACGATACAGGGTATTGCGGAGACGATAACACAGCCTTCTCTGGTAAATCTCGACTTTGCGGACCTCAAGTCGGTAATGGAAGCAGGCGGTGTTGCAGTGATGCTTGTAGGTGAGACGTCAAAAGCGGAGAACAAATCCGAATCGGTGGTAGAAGATGCATTCAGTCATCCCCTGTTAGATGCAGATTATAAGGGTGCAAAAGGTGCTCTTATACATGTGACTGGTGGTTCTGACCTAACGATGAAAGAGACAAATGACATTGTAGAGTTACTTACTTACGAACTGGACCAGGATGCAAACGTAATATGGGGAGCGAGGATAAATGATGGTTGCAATGGGACGGCAAAGGTATCGGCAATAATGACCGGTGTGGAGCCGAAATGGACATTTGGCGGGGACTATGCAAAGCGTGAAAATCTAATAAATCAAAAAGAAAGACCAGTGCATAAGGGGGCAATCAGCGATATTATACCGGTTATCAGATAACGGGTGCGGGATATTTGCTTACTTTATTTACATAGTAATATAAATCTCTGTCTAAGGAGAGAGGAAGGGCGGCTGCCGGCCTTCGTTCGTAGAAGGCTGAGGAAAGTCCCCCCACCATAAGAACACGAATGCCGAGAGGGCATAAGGCGAGAGTCTTGGCTCTGGTATAGAAACGGTACCGTACCATACTAATGTGATGATTCCGTAAGGATGAAGTCGTATGGTTGCGGATGGAATCGACCAACCTCGTGGGTGCAAGCCAAAATAGGGCGCAAAGATAAATGCCGCGGAAACAGAAGGGGGCTTACTCTCCTCACTCCCCCTCTCTATATCCTACTTCCTCTGTCATTAAATCTTTCGCGACTTCGGTATTCTCAAACATGCTCCGTGCTTCTTCTTCCAATTTACTTGCACCGCCCGGATCAGAATATCGCGCGCTGATATGTGTTAAGATGAGTTTTCTTACAGATGCTTTTTTCGCCACTTCCGCAGCTTCTAATGCCGTTGAATGCATGTAATTAATCGCATATTCTTTCGTCTCCTCTGATAAGGTGCTATCGTGAATTAATAAATCCGCGTTCTCACTCGCCTCTATTACGCTATCACAAGGTCTCGTATCTCCAGTATATACAATTTTCCTGCCTGGTCTTGGTGGTCCTACGACTTGCTCAGGTCTTATCTCCTTTCCATCCAGTAGAATGGAACGCCCTGATTGAAGCTTAGAAAATAAAGGGCCCGGTTTTATGCCTAGCTCTATTGCTCTTTCTCTATTGAATCTCCCCGGTCGCATATCCTCTTCTAACACGTATCCTATACTTAGTATAGTGTGCACCGTTTTTATCACTCTTATCTCATATCCCGCTCTTCTTACTACATCGCCCGGCCGCAGTTCTATCGCTTTCACTTCAAAATTCTTTCCCGCATAGCCCAGGGCAAGGAGATGGTATAAGAATTTATCCACCTGCTTGGGTCCGTATATCTCTAAAGGCTCTTGTCTATCTTGCAACGCCATTGTCTGTAATAAACCCGGGATACCAAGCACATGATCGGCATGGAAATGCGAGATGAAGATGGAAGTTATCTTCATGCCACTCTTTGCACGCATCATCTGCTGCTGCGCTCCTTCTCCACAATCAAATAGTATTAACTCGCCTTCTCTATTCACCGCTATCGCAGACGGATTCCTGTTCGGCGTAGGCGTTGAGCCGCCGGTTCCTAAAAATGTTATTCGCAGCATACAGAACAAAAGGTGGTTGTACCTTATAATTGATGTTATACTATTCCAGCACCATATTCTACCCCTGTCATGGTCATCTCTTTTTTTAATGCATTCAGAAATAATACAAATAAGTTACGGGCGAAATCAGTCCAATCACTGATTTTTTTTGCTTCGGGTTCCAATTTCTTTTCCTTTTCGTTCTGGCTGGGTACTCCAAACTGCTTTATCTCTTCCCAATTCTCTTCTAAGTACATGAAAAGCGATGCCGATGCGAACTGCACGGGGACCACCGGATATTCCGTGGAGAGGTTTAGTATCAATTGCCTTTCGCGTTCTACTTCGTCTTCTGAAATTGCCGACTGCCGCATCGCTTTAATACGCGCTTCTTCATGGACTGCACCTTTTATCTCAGAGCCAATATTTCCGATCTGAAGCTCTGCTAATTCTTTGTATAGTTCGCCCTGAGTAAGTTCGTGCTCGAATATGTATTTAAGCATGAGTTCAGACGCGGATTTGAGATACGCATCGTTTAATGCTAGGATTGAGAACCAGAAGCCCCGCAGGAAAAATCGACGATGCATTGCCGTACCATAATCTAAAGACGTGGAAGAAGGCACTAAGATAGAGGGTGCGAAAATAAGAGCTTGGTTTTTTAGCACAATCGTATCTTTGAGACGATCTTTACCAATGAGTTCTTCGACTCTCTGTTTCTCTTCGCTATTCAGCGGCTGATGTATCGAAGCGGGAAGCCCCGCTATGTTATCGTAAAATTCGATGATTTCGCTTATTTTACTGATGTCGAGCGTCTTTAACGTTTCCGCAATCTCCTTTGCTGCGTTCTCTACCCATGTGATATATTCAGCTTCGAATTCCTTGCGATTCCGTAGCATCTCTCCATCGTCCGAAGAAGTCATATTCTTCATCTCTTGTCGCCCCCTGAATATTAAATATACGGCCGTGCTCGTATACCACCCTCAGCCGCTCCTCTATTGATGTAACCCTGTTAATTGATTATGCCATGCAACTTTAAATAACCACTAGTAAACCAGTAATTCATAATTCCTAATTTAGAAACTCTCTTCTCCTGCGATTTTTTCCAATGTCTCGTATTCTTCACGTGTCTTCACGAATAAATGGACATTCCCTAATTTGAGCTTTCTCAAGCAGGCATCCGTTGCCGCGTTATAGGCATCTATCATCTGTCATAGATCCGGTGGTGGGACCTCGCTCATCTTATACGCCGGGAAGAAAGCTCATGTGCATGCCAACTCGTTGCGTGCTCGCGCCGCACAAATGTTATTTCGTATTCATTCATGCAGCTATCTCTCGACCTCCGTAGCTATCTCATGTGGAGACATCCATTCGCCTACCGCATTTTGTGTGAACTGCCACGAGTGACATTTTTTACATCTGAGGTTGCAGCCAGACTGGTAATCAAATACCTGACAACTTCCTTGTTCAAATCCCTGCTCGCATAATTTGCAGTCCATGTCATATTATCTCTTTGATAGTGTTTTAAAGAAATGGTATTTGCTTAGCAAACCACAAGATTACACAGATTTTCACGAGAAAACAATAATATGAATCGGGTTTTAATAAACTATTGGCTATCCCATTTCTATTAACCCTAATTTCTTGTGTTAATCTTGTGGAATCTCGTGGTTTTTAAGATACGCAATACAAATACAAGAACTGTTATATATATCTCTATGGAACTAAAACTCAGTTCACCACAAAACTGCATTGGTGACTTCACCTATGACTTCATCTGGCAGCATAAAGGAGCAAAGCTCAATCCTACTGATGCTATCCCTTCGCAGTCCGGCACGAATTATACCTATGAAACGGTAGTGGAGACACTGAAAAGTGGTGAAGACGTGCAGATCACGGGCGATGTGGGCACGCGAGTTGGTTCGAGCTTGGGTGTGGACCTTGTTTATTTTGGCGGTACAGGAAGGGAGCAGCCAGAAGTGGGCTCTATAATAGTAGATGGAAATGCCGGCTCTCATCTCGGATTGAGTATGCTTTCCGGCGCTATATACGTTAAAGGTGAAGTCAAAGAAGCGCTTGGTAATGTGGTGCAGGTAACCTCCGATCTGGAAGGTTATAAGAAATTTGTTTCGATAACATGGCTCTTGCACCACCCGGAAGAACGGCACGGGCTATGCGAGCCTAACGTGTTCAAGAAGGGGGAACTGCTTCTTAGGGATATGATATTGCGGGATACGCTCGCTGCACGATGCATGAAGGAGGCGAAGGTGCATGTAAAGGGCGATGTAGGTATAAGCGTTGGCATATTGATGCGAAAAGGTACTGTAATAGTGGAAGGGGATGCAGGTATGAACGCTGCGGCATTGCTAAATGGCGGCGAAGTGATTTTATTGGGCGATGCAGCAGAGTTCTTGGGTATAGAGCTGATGAAAGGGCGTGTATTTGTAAAAGGTGATTGTAAAGGTTTTGTAGGTGCTAAAATGACTGGCGGACGGATTATTTGCAGAAGGACAAAGCCAATTCCGCCTGTTATAGAACGGAAACTAGAAAAGGATGATTTGGCACTGCTCGCACGGTTCGGAATCTCGGGTATGCTTGCATTGACTTATGCGGGATATGAAGTGTGAAGGAAAGGGAAAAGGAATTAGGAATTACGAATTACGAATTGGGAATAAAAAAGAACACAAAGCTATAAAGATGACGCAGAAACGAATTTTATAATTTCGGCTTTTGGGTCATTATGATTTGTTTGAGATTTGGTGCTTGTAATTTGAGATTTTCGCTCTATACAAATACATCAAAGATAAAATGAGAAACATCGTTTTGGCAGAGAAGATTTATTTGCTAAAGCTTTTCATTACAAGAGCGGAATTATATAAGCGATAAAGAAAAATGAAGCATAATATTGCGGTAATCCGTGGCGATGGGATCGGGCCAGAGATAATAAGCGAAGGTGTGAAGGTGCTTGATGCGGTTTCGGAGCTCGATAATTTTGAGCTTCAGTGGGTTGAATATCCACATGGAGCAGAGCATTATCTAAGTACAGGCGAGTTAATAAATGAGGATACGTTGAAGGAGTTGGCACAGTACGACACGATATTTTTCGGGTGCATCGGCGACCCGCGAGTAGATACCGGCGTCTTAGAGCAGGGTATATTACTCAATATGCGGTTCTATTTCGACCAATACGTGAACTTACGACCAGTGAAGCTTCTGGAAGGCGTTCCCACACCTCTTGCTGGTAAGGGTCCTGCGGATATAGATTTCACTGTGGTACGAGAGAACACCGAGGATTTCTATGTCGGCATTGGTGGTAGGGTAAAAGGCAGGAAGAAGAGCGAGAAGTTGGAAATTGTACGTGAACGATACCAAGTTAAGTTCGGATTGGACATCGAGACCGATTCGGATGAGCTTGCGTATCAAATAGGTATCCTGACGCGAGAGGGCTGTGAGCGAGTGATGAAGTATGCCTTTGAGCTTGCGCGAGCGCAGGGTAAGAACAAGGTGACGAGTGTGGATAAGGCAAACGTGCTAACGCACGGCTACGGGTTCTGGCGAGAAGTGTTCACCGAAGTTGCACATGGATATCCGGAGATAGAGACCGATTTCAATTTCGTCGATGCACTATGCATGTGGCTCGTTAAGAATCCCGAATGGTATCAGGTCATTGTCGCTCCGAACATGTTTGGCGATATTATCACCGACCTCGGTGCGATGATACAGGGCGGGTTGGGTCTTGCACCTGGCGGGAACATCAATCCCGATGGCGTATCCATGTTCGAGCCTATTCATGGCTCAGCGCCGAAATATAAGGGTAAAGGCGTTTCAAATCCGATTGCGACTATTTGGGCTGGTGCTATGCTTTTAGAGGCCGTTGGCGAGAAGAGCGCATCGGAAAAAGTTATTAATGCAATTGAAACGGTCCTGCGTGAAGGGAAGGTGAGAACGTATGATCTCGGCGGTAACTCGAAGATGAGCGAGGTCGGCGATGCGATTGTTAGTGAGATGAAGATGGGCGGCTAGGTCATTTTTGGATTGTTTTTTGTTTAGCTACTTTTTATAACCACAAGATTACACAGATTTCCACGAGAAAAAGGATAATATTATCATCGTTTCTGTATACTATTAGCTATTGTATACCAGAATAAGCCCAAGTTCTTGTGTTAATCTTGTGAAATCTCGTGGTTTTTTATTTATATGGAATGGCTCAGTGCATCGTGTACCCTAAAAGGCTCAGTGCATAGGTACCTTCATATTCCAATTTTAGGCTCAGTGCATCGTATACCTTTTATTATAAACGCGACCTAAAGATCGAATTTTTGTGATTGTGTACTGTCTCTCCAATCTCATAGCCAAATTTATTAATCTCGCTCACCTTCAAATTTTCGTCTTTATAACACACTATGAGCGTTTGTTTCTGTGTTTCAATGGTTGCCCAGACATATTCGCCGGTATATTCCTTGCCTACATTGAAATACTCATTGAGTACGCTAATCTTACCCCGCGAATCAACCTCACGGATAAAATGGATTTTCCCTGTGACCAATGGTAAGCGGTCCACATCGATTGTAAAATCTTTTTGCAGTATGCGTTTAGGATCGACCGACTTCAGATCCTCATTTCTCAACTTCCAGGCATTAAATTTGTTTTCTGTTTCAAAGAATATCTTTGACTTTTTCCGTATATCTTTCAGATCAATAAATAGTTCCTTTTGCC
>JAYEJE010000152.1:0-9574 GCA_034660415.1 Methanobacteriota archaeon
TCACTTCTGTTCCTTGATGGTCTACCATCGAATAGTAGCTCATCTTTTTATGTACATCCAATCCTATATCCATATTGCACCTCCTTCTTCTCCGATTTATAAGGAGGTGTTTTTCATGTAGTCATTTAATGATAATTAAAAGCTGAGATTGTAGAACAAAAATAAAGGATAACAAACTAAAATTTATTATCGACACAGATTAACACAGAAGAAATCAAATCCGTGTAAATCCGTGTAAATCTGCGTCCTAAATTAAACTATGTAGGTAGAAGTTATACTTTATATACAATAAAATGAGAACATATCTAGACTGTATCCCCTGTTTCTTTAATCAAGCACTCCGCGCAGGGCGGATAGCAACGGGAGATGAAAGGAAACTAAAAAAGCTCCTGGATGAAATAGGGCTGATGCTAAGAGATATTCCTCTTGAAAGCAGCCCACCGGAAACGGGAATGTTAATATACGAGAAAGTAAGAGAAATGACAGGCGTATTTGATCCATACAAGGAACTAAAAATGGCGAGCACAGAGAAAGCATTGGCATTATATCCCGCGTTGAAGGATAAAGTTGAAAAGTCGAATGACAAGCGCCTTACAGCGATAAGAATCGCCATTGCTGGTAACGTGATAGACTTTGGCGTGAATAGAAACTTCAATATCGAAGAGGAGATAGATATTGTACTCAAAAAGGATTTTGCAATATTCGATTACGATAAATTTAAGGCACAGTTAGATAAAACCGATGAGATTCTGTATATTGGTGACAATGCAGGTGAATCGGTATTCGATAGAATTTTAATAGAGGAGATGAAAAAGCCAGTAATATATGTGGTTAGAGCGATACCCGTCATAAATGACGTGACGTATGAAGATGCAATACAAGCAGGAATTGATAAAGTTGCAACTATATTATCATCCGGGACAAGTGCACCGGGAACTGTTCTTGAAACATGCAATGCAGAATTCAAAAAGATATATAAGAACTCGAAATTGGTAATAAGTAAGGGTCAGGGTAATTATGAGGGACTTTCAGATGAAAACAGGGCTATATTTTTCCTGCTAAAGGCAAAGTGCTGGGTTATCGCTAATGATATTGATGTCAATGAAGGAGATATTATACTGAAAGGGATAAATACGTAAAAAAATATTTTGGGTAAGATGAACAATCAAATTCCGCCTCAACTGCCATTTAGAACGGAAGTGTTAGAAAATGCAGAGATAATAGCAGCAGCGCGAACAATAATAAACGAAGGGCCTATCTGCGATAACTGCCTTGGCCGCCAATTTGCAAAGATCGCATCAGGCCTAACAAACGAAAAGCGAGGTGAGATACTACGAAGCGTTCTGAGAGCGGAGCTAAAAGAAGGTAAATGCTGGTTATGTAATGGCCTATTTGAGAATTTCGATGCATTGGTAGTAAAGGCATTGGAAACGTTGAAGGGATACGAATTTGATTCCTTTCTGGTGGGTACAAAGGTAAGCGGGATGCTTCTGGAGAACGAAGAGCTGTTATGGGAGATTGCGGGGGCAGCTCATGCAGAACCATTAAAGGCCGAATTGAATAGAGAAGTAGGCAAGAGAATAGAGCATGAAACAGGTAAAATAGCCGATTTTGATAGACCTGACCTCGTAGTAATTCTAAATCTCGTGACGGAAGCGGTGGAGTTGCAGATCAATTCGGTATTCATTTATGGTAGATACAGGAAGTTCAAAAGGGGGATACCACAGACCAAATGGTTATGCCGCGAGTGTCGTGGTAAGGGCTGTGAGCGGTGCGATTTCACGGGTAAGATGTATGCGGAATCAGTCGAGGAGCTTATAGGTGGCTCTATATTAGAAGAGTTTTGTGGTGTGGATACAGTGTTGCACGGTAGTGGCAGAGAGGACATAGATGCTCGAATGCTCGGTTCCGGTCGCCCGTTTGTGATGGAGATAAAGGAGCCAAAACTGAGGGAACTTGATTTGAAGCGGTTAGAGAATAAGGTGAATGATGAGAACAAGGATAAAGTAGAAGTGCTTGAGTTCCAGTATGTAAAAAGAGAAGCGGTTGCGAAGATAAAAAATGCTAAGGTTGATAAGACTTATAGGGCCGTAGTGTCGCTAAAAACGGACGTGCTAGAAGAGGATTTGAGATCTGCTCTGGATAACTTAATTGGTGCCGTGATAGAACAGAGGACACCACTGAGAGTAGTACACAGAAGGGCCGATTTGGTGCGAAAGAGGAAAGTGTATGATGCAAGGTTAGTCTCCTTTGAAGTGCCGATTGTGGAACTCAAATGCGATGGCGGTTTGTATATTAAGGAGCTCATATCGGGCGATAATGGAAGAACGATCCCGAGCTTAAGTGAGTTGCTCGGGACAGAAGCGGAAGTGAAGGAATTGGATGTGGTGGATGTGGCAATTTAAAAATACTGCTTATTTTTCGACTGCCTTCTACCCCTATCTTCCTCTATCTGGCTCTCAACAGATACCAAAGCATCCTTCAACACATCTACGAAGTCCCATCTCCTCTTTCCTTCTTTCACTACTATGTCGCCCTCACCTCGCTTTGCCATCATTGTTCGGGTGCCGCCGGGCTCACTATACCCAACGTACAATTTATCCTGTGTTTTCACATGTGCACCTATCTTATAATATGGGACTCCACCTCGGTCCCGCTCCTTTTTTATCACTATCTTTATCCAGTGCACCTTGTTAGCGAACTTGGCGATTTTCCTTACCTCTGTCTCTATGATCCTCTCTCCAAGTTCCTGATATTCATCATCGAGAGTCCCCTGTATCTCAACCTTCACCATTGCCTCCGCTCTGAGCTCTCTCAGATACCCCATTATGTCTGGTATCGTCACGATCCCTCTCGGCACGCCATCCTTTACAATAGGCACACCACGTATATCGCGCGTTTGCATCAAGTTCGCAACATCAGCAAGATTTGTATCTATATCAGCAGAGATTACGGGTGAACTCATGATGAAAGAGACCGATTGCCCCATTCTGGGGACATTCTCTCCTTTAACCTCCCCCACGGTCATCTTCCTTTTTGGCTTGTAAATCCGCTTTAAAATATCGCCACCTGTGACTATGCCAACTAGATCCTCATTTTCATCAACAACAAGAACTCGCCCTATGTTGTTCTTCCTCATGATACTTCTCGCTTTACCTATGCTCTCGCCCGGTTCTAAATAGGCGAAGCTTCGGGTCATTACTTTTGTAACCATAGTATCTTTCAGGATCTGGGATTTCGACCCTTCTTTCATAATGTCATAGTCGGTGGTAATCCCAACGAGTTCTCCATTGTCATCAACTATTGGCGCTGCTCTTTGACCGCTATCCGTCAGTTCACATATCGCATCTATACAGGGCGTATCTTTATGTATGCAGTGGGGCTTAAACATAAATTCGTCCACGTATGAGTCGGGATTGGATGCAATGAGCAGGTCCAATATATTCACCATATATATCTCAGCAATGTCAAGCACAACCAGGTTGTGAAACTTGTTCTTTTCCATAATGGCAATAGTCTTCGCTATCGAAGTATCCGGCATTATAGTAACGACTTCTCTCGTGCTCGCTTCTATTATAGGTTCGTCAAACATCTCTCTTTTTCACCTCATTTTCAAACTACGTACTTCTGTACATCTCATGATAATCCAATAAACACAATATAAGATAAACCTCAAGATTTATAAAGGCTGTGGACAATGTTGTATTTGCAGGAGGTGTATTTCAATTCGGAATGGACAGTAAAGAGAAGGAAATATTCGGGATATTGCAAGAGAATGCACGACTAAGCGATAAGGAGATAGCGAGGATGGCGGAGATGACAGAGGAAGAGGTAAAGGGAATCATCTCGAAATTGGAAAGCAAAGGGATCATAATAAAATACAAAGCGGTGATAAATCATGAAAAAGCAGGCATAGATACCGTGCAAGCGTTAATAGATATAAAAATCAGTCCGGAAAGAAGCACTGGCTATGATTCCGTTGCAGTGCGGATCTCAAAATACCCGGAAGTGCAGTCGGTGCGATTGGTTTCCGGCGAGTATGACCTATCGGTGTTAGTATCAGGAAAGACGATGCATGAAGTTGCGTATTTCGTTGCGGAAAAGATAGCACCTCTAGAACAAGTTCGTAATACTGTAACGAATTTTTTACTAAAATCTTATAAAGAGTATGGAGAGATATACGAAGCGGAAGCGAAAGGGAAAAGATTAGCTGTATCATTATGACCGTAATAGCAGATAGGGTGAGTCAAATAGAAGGCTCCGGGATAAGGAAGTTCTTTGACATCGCACAGCGTATGGAAGGCGTGATTTCCTTAGGTGTCGGAGAGCCTGACTTCGTAACGCCTTGGACTATCAGGGAAGCATGTATTTTCTCTTTGGAGAAAGGTTATACGTCCTATACATCTAATTGGGGTATTTTAGATTTACGAGAGGCAATTTCTGATAAGATATATGAAGAAAGTGGTGTGTTTTATGACCCCGAAGGCGGAATACTTATAACGACAGGAGTAAGCGAAGCTTTTGATCTCGCACTTCGTGCTATCATCAACCCCGGTGATGAGGTTATTCACCATGAGCCATGCTATGTGAGTTACAAGCCATGCACAGTGTTTGCTGGTGGGACTCCGGTATGCGTAGCTACGGGAGTTGAAGATAAATTCGAGCTGAGAGCGGAAGAAGTAGCGGAAAAAATAACGGATAAGACAAAGGCGATTATATTGAGCTATCCTAATAATCCTACTGGAGCAGCGCTGAGCAAGAAAGACTTGGAAGAGATAGCAGATGTCGCAACTGAGCACGATTTGATTGTTATCTCTGATGAGATCTATGATAAGCTGACATACGAAGGAGAACATACCTGCTTTTCATCACTTAATGGAATGGAAGAGCGGACAATACTGCTGAATGGTTTCTCCAAGGCGTATGCAATGACTGGATGGCGAATAGGCTATGCTGCTGGGAACAAGGCGATAATAGAAGCGATGATGAAGATACATCAGTATATAATGCTCTGTGCACCGATTACGGCACAGATGGCGGCAATAGAAGCGCTGCGGTGCGATGATGAGACGGATATGATGGTAAATGAATACAACAGGCGGCGGAGATTGATGGTGGCTGGGCTGAGGGAGCTAGGGTTGAGCTGTTTTGAGCCAAAAGGTGCCTTTTATACGTTCCCGTCCATTGAAGATACCGGACTCACCTCGGAAGAATTTGCAGAGCGGCTACTCATGGAGGAGAAGGTGGTGGTAATACCGGGAAGCGTATTTGGCGATTGCGGTGAGGGATACATAAGATGCTCTTATGCGGTATCGCAGTATGAACTAAAAGAGGCTCTGGAGAGGATGGGGCGATTCTTGGATAGGCTGTAATTTTTCATAAATGAATAAAAGGGGGTTGGAATAAATGATAGAAATATGTATCTATGGTAGAGGCGGGCAAGGGGCAGTAACATTAGCGGAATTAGTCGCACATGCGGCCATTTCAGAAGGTAAACATGCGCAATCAATGCCTTCTTTTGGGCCGGAGCGAAGAGGGGCACCAGTTCTTGCGTTTCTGCGCGTGAGTGAAACGGAACGAATAAAAATTAGGGCTGAGGTTACAGAGCCCGATGTGCTGATCGTGCTCGATCCGGGTTTGCTTCAAGTTGGCGATGTCATTTCGAGGCTGAAAAAGGACGGGACTGCGGTGATCAATACAATGAAATCGCATGACGAAATGAAATCAGAACTCAGCGTGAATAAGTTGGCGACCGTGGATGCAATGAGCATCGCAAGAGCGGTCCTGGGCTTGCCTATCGTTAACACTACCATGTTAGGCGCGATGATAAAGGCAACGGGAATAGTTAAGTTGGAGTCATTAGAGGCCCCGCTGGAAGAGCGTTTTGGTAAAGTTGCTATGAAGAATATCGAAGCGATGAAGGAAGCGTACGCGGGGGCGGTGGTGAGCTAAGCAAATCTTGAAAGTTAAATAAAGTATAAATATGTGCATTTGTTATTATTGAAAATAGGTAAGCAAGATGGGAGGAGAAGGATTAGGCTGGAAAGATTTAGAAATCGGCTTTGTAGTTACAAAGCCGGGAAATGCATCGTCTTATAAAACCGGTGATTGGCGATCGGAGAGGCCGATTCGCGAGAACGAAAGGTGCATAAAATGTGGGCTATGCTATATCTACTGTCCTGAAGCGTGTATCCATGAAGATGAAGAAGGCTATTTCGAAGCCGATCTGTATTATTGTAAGGGCTGTGGAATCTGCGCACACGAGTGCCCAAGAAGCGTAATAAGCATGGTTGAAGAGAAGGAAGAATAAAATACAAAACTTATTTTATATAAACCGTATATTATTTCTTTGGTAAAGCTTTTAAAACTTTTTTAAAGAAAGGGTTTTTAGAGAAGATGACAAAAGGAAAGATAGTGGGTTTAGAGGGTTCATTTGCCGTCGCCGAAGCGGTTCGAATGGCAAACGCCGATGTCATTTCAGCATATCCAATCACACCACAGACGCATATTGTAGAACGCTTATCGGAGATGGTCGCAGACGGCGATCTGGATGCGAACTTTATATGTGTAGAATCAGAGCATTCAGCAATGAGTGCATGCGTAGGTGCCTCTGCGGCGGGGGCACGTGTTTTTACATGTTCCGCGGGTCAGGGCCTGGAGCTAATGCACGAGGTGTTGTATATACCCTCTTCGATGAGGTTGCCTGTAGTCGCAGTGGCGGCGAACAGAGCATTGTCGGCTCCGCTTTCCGTTTGGTGCGATCATTCGGATGTGATGGCACTTCGCGACATAAGCTGGATCCAGATGTTCGCCGAGAACAATCAGCAAGCATTCGATCTTACAACATGCGCATACAGGATAGCCGAGGATAAAGACGTTCTGTTCCCAACGATGGTGCACATAGATGGATTTTATCTTTCTCATGTAATTGAGGACATGGTTCTGCCGGAAGAAGAAGAAGTAGCGGGTTTTATTCCTGATTACGAGCACCCTTTCGTGTTAGATCCGGACAAGCCAGTGAGCATGGGCTGTTATGGCCCGCCTTTCATATATCCAGAGACGAAGAAAGCGCAGGATGTGGCTTTTGACAATACAAGACCTAAAATACAAGAGATCTGGGACGAATTTGGCGAAATCTTCGGACGCCATTACGTGCCTGTGGAGGGCTATAAGATGGACGGTGCGAGAATTGCGCTCTTGACAATGGGTAGCTGTAGTGAGACTGCAATGCTCGCAGTGGATGAACTGAGAAAAGCAGGCGTAGATGTTGGTCTTATACGGTTGCGTTTGTGGCGACCGTTCCCATTCACGGAGCTTCGCGAAGCAGTAAAGGATCTTGATCTGTTAGTAGTCTTAGACCGTGCAATATCCTTTGGAATGGGTGGTCCTGTTTGCTCAGAGTTAAAATCGGCATTGTATAATAAACGAGAAGACCTGAAGATAGTGGGATTTATCGGTGGTCTCGGCGGCCGGGACATACAGATTTCGGAATTTAAGTATATGGTAACGCAAGCACAGGAAAAGGTGAAGGCGATAGAGCGGGGCGAGGAAGTTGAAACAGAGATTATCGGTGTAAGGGAAGGAGGAGGTAGATAGAGATGGAGAAAGAAGATGATTTGTTTGTGCCGAGGCAGGTTACAACGGAAGAGAACTTCGCTCCCGGGCACCGTGCCTGTATAGGGTGTGGGGAGGCACTTGCAGTTAGATATGTCTGTAAAGCTCTGGGTAAGAATGTGATAATCGTTACCGCAACGGGCTGCATAGAGATTTTCTCATCGTTATTGCCACAAACGTCATGGCAAATGGCATGGATACATACGCTATTTGAAAATGTAGCAGCAGTGATGTCAGGTATAGAATCAGCATATAAAGTGCGGGTGCGAAAAGGTAAGATACCAGATAAGAACGTGAAATTTGTCGGGTTCGGAGGTGACGGTGCCACTACGGATATAGGCATACAGGCGTTGTCCGGTGCAATGGAGCGCGGGCATGATTTCTTATATGTTTGTTATGACAACGAAGCTTATATGAATACGGGCATACAGAGGTCTTCCTCTACACCTTACGGTGCATGGACGACCACTGCGCCAGTAGGTAAGAAGAGCAGCATAGGGCAGGTGACGTGGAAGAAGAACATGCCTGAAATCGCAGTTGCACATGGGATACCGTATGTTGCGACTGCATGTCCTTCATATCCACTTGATTTGATGGCTAAAGTGAAGCGGGGAGCGGAAATGGACGGTCCCGCGTATATACATATATTGTCTGTCTGCCCTACTGGCTGGCGGTCTGCGACAGATATAACGATAGAGTTGGGTCGTCTGGCGGTGGAGACGGGTGTATTTCCACTTTATGAAGTGATTGACGGCGAGTACAACTTAAGCGTTGATTTACCCGACTTGAAACCCGTAACCGAATATCTAAAAAAGCAAGGGCGGTTCAAGCATCTTAACGATGATACTATCGCAACGATACAGACGAGGGTGGAAGAAGATTACGTGAAACTAAGGGAAAAGGCGGGGGTGAAGTAAAAAAGATGGTAGAAGAAGCAGCCGGATTGGCAATAGAAGATCGGAAATATGTGCGGTTACCGACCTTTTTAGAACGTGGGTTTTCCGATTTGAACCGCGAAGTTGTGTCTAAGCGGATTTGCTGTCTTTGTGGCACATGCGCAGCGTTTTGCGATAAGATAAAAATAGGAGGGGGTAAAAACGAGGCAGCACCTGAGTTTAGTGAGGACTATGACACGGTATGTGGGCTCTGCTATACCCTATGTCCCCGGATTTCCTTGCCTCTGCCCGAGCTAGAGCGTAGGATATTCGGTGTGGTACAGGAGGACGTTCTTGGTGTTTATCGCAACTGTTATGCAGTCAAATCAAAAAAGAGTGATATAACGGGACAGGACGGTGGTACGGTTACTGCTCTGCTCGCATATGCACTAGAAGAGGGTGTGTTAGATTGCGCTGCGATTACCGCTGCGGATGACCAATGGCGCCCGAAAACGAAGGTTGCGACAAATTATGACGATTTGAAGGCAGGTGCCGGCACGAAATATACACTTTACCCAAGCGTAATAGGCGTTAGAGAGGCAATAGAAGAAGGACATACCGCGATAGGGTTTGTGGGGCTGCCATGCCAAATACAGGGTCTAAGAAAAGTCCAAATGTCTGAACAGCCCTATGACGTAGGCATAGATAAGCTGAAATTGCTGATCGGATTGTTCTGTATGGAGAATTTCAGGGAGGAGTTGCTGGATTACATCGCGGAGAAATATACCAAGTTGGAAAATGTGAGTAAGTGCGACATAAAGGGTAAAGATTTCTCTGTCTATGCAGATGAGAAACATAGTATTCCGTTAGTGGATATAGAAGATTATGTGGGCGATGGCTGCTCGGTTTGTATGGATTTCACTGCGGAACTCGCGGACATTTCCGTGGGCTCGGTAGGCTCGGAAGAGGGCTGGTCAACGGTTTTCGTTCGCTCGGAGAAAGGTGAAGAGCTAGTTAAAGGGGCTCTGGCTAAGGGTTACATAGAGGTAAAGGAGATAGAAGATAAGGGGTTTGGGTTGATTCGT
>JAYEJE010000153.1:0-1766 GCA_034660415.1 Methanobacteriota archaeon
GAACTTGTGAATATTACATAATCCGGCCCATACCACACAAGTTCATTAAAGAGCTCTTCGCATTCTGCTAGTGCAATTTCCCTCACGCTATATATCGCTATATCTGTCACGAAAGCACCTTTAGCATCTAAAAACGTTATAATATCCTTGCCGCCTTCTGAACTTCTGAGGAATACAATCCTTGTACCTTTTACTTCAATCGCATCAAACACACTCTTTAAACCATCAGAGCTATATACCGCGGGCATAATATGCACGTGCAAGCCCTTATTCGCAAGCTCCACTTTCGTTGCAGGGCCAATAGCACATACCGCCA
Source organism: Methanobacteriota archaeon (assembly GCA_034660415.1). Taxonomy (GTDB): domain Archaea; phylum Halobacteriota; class Syntropharchaeia; order Alkanophagales; family Methanospirareceae; genus Methanophaga. The sequence continues at coordinate 317 of JAYEJE010000153.1, forward strand.
CATTGTCATCCCGGAATTTCTTCTTTAAGTCGAATTTACCGTTGCAGATGCCAAAGGCTTTCTTCACGCCGTTTATACTCGTGAATACAGCTATGTCCACGCCTTCTCCAAAAACAGCCTCTATCTCCGCCAATGCGTCCTTCCGCACTACCAGTTCAAACAGCGGGAAGCCGAAAAAGTCAAAACCATATCTATCAGCTATTTCTTTTGTCTTTTTAAGTACATTTTCAGGTCTAAAAACGGCTATCTTATTTCCATTTTGCATTTTTTATAGTATAATAAAATATAGGTTCTGCATATTTAATTTAGGACACAGATTTACACTGATTTACGCAGATTTATTTTCGTTTAACCGTGTTGATTCTCATCATCTGTGTTAATCTGCGTTAATCTGTGTCAATAATTTATTTTCTTGTGTCAACTTCTCCCTTACATTAACCACATCGCCAATCACGATCACAGCCGGTGGATTCACCTTTTCTTTCGCAGCCACTGCCACAATAGTCCCCAGCGTTCCAATTATAAGCCTTGCATCTGCAGTGAACCCGTTTTCAATCATCGCCACGGGCGTTTCCGCGTGCATACCATGCTCTAAAAGTGCATCAACATTCGTAACGAGGTTCCCAACACCCATTAATATAACAAGTGTGCCCTTCAAATTCGCTATCGCCTCCCAGTTGATACTATCTTCTTTCTCGTCCATCTCGTGACCTGTGATTATAGTAACGGAAGAAGAAATGCCACGAAAAGTTAGCGGGATGGAGAACGATGCGGGAACTGCAACTGCCGATGTTATCCCAGGTACAACTTCAAAATCAACGCCGCTCGCTTTGAGTACAGCAGCTTCTTCGCCGCCTCTACCAAATATGTACGGATCGCCGCCTTTCAACCGCACAACCTTATCGTATTTCTCCGACAGGTCTACTAAGAGCGCGTTTATCGCATCCTGAGTGTATTTATGTTTCTTCGCGTTTTTTCCTGTATCTATAACCTCTTTACCCTCTGGTATCAGTTCCTTCACGCCCAAAACTAAATTATCAATTAATATGACGTCTGCTTCTTTTATAAGCCGGTACGCCTTCAAACTTAACAGTTCCGGGTCTCCAGGTCCGGCACCAACGAGATATACTTTCCCCATTTCCTTTACTACCCCTCCCTTTTTAACATACTCATGCTACATATAATTCTCGTAATATCATAAATAAGAAGTTTTAGGTCATTAACCTCTTCTTTTAGTCGATGCAATTCCTACTGGAACTATGTGTGGGGGAACTCACGAATAATAATTTACCAGAACCGTATCATTTTCCAATGATTTTTAAGACACAGATTAACGCAGATTAACACAGATTTAAAGTAGCGTATTGATTTATAAATTTAATTTTTATTCGACCCCACATTCCGCACTTTAATATTATATAGATCCCAATTTATGAATTTACATAACTAT
>JAYEJE010000154.1:0-1757 GCA_034660415.1 Methanobacteriota archaeon
GGACATCTGGAGGTCATCAGTAAAGACGGGACAACATTTAAGATAGAATTTAAAATATAAAATGAAAAGCAATGGTGAGTTCAAGTATAGATTATTCGATATATTTTGACGCTTATATCAACACCACCGGACCAATAAGGAATGAGGCATGCTCATTTACAGAAGCGATAGCGACAACACCATAACAAGTCTTTATGCATAAATAAGAGCAAGAAAAAAATAAATAAAAAAGAAAGAGGGAAAAAAACAAACCTCTTCTATTCCATTAGTTTCTTAAGTGGTGGTATTATCCGGGGATACCCAACAGCCATCATGTGACATCCGGCAGCCGGTGTACCTTTCAGATGCTCCAGGAACCCGGTAAAGAATTCTATGTTTACCCTATCAACCTCTTCCTTCTTCTTCTCCTTGTCCTTTATCGCTTTCGTCGCCCTCATAGCCTCCAGATAATCCGGTGGCACATCCACACCCGCAACATATTTATCGAAGAAATCAGCCTGTCCGAAAGTCCTTGCCGGAAATATCCCTACCAGTATCGGGACGTCTACTTTACCCAACTCGTCAAAGAACTTATCTAAGACATCAGTGTAGTAAACGACCTGCGTCTGTAGGTATTCCACGCCGGCATTGATCTTTCTCTTCACTTTTCCCACTTCCGCCTTCAAGTGTGCTGCTCCTGGTGCCGCGGCACCGCCAACATGCAGTTTCGGTGGGTTATGTATCTCATTGCCACCAAGGTCTTTGCCATCATCTACCATCGACCGTATCAGCTTTATAAGCGTGGTTGAGTCCAGGTCGAATACCGGTTTTGCATCTGGTGTATCTCCCAATGAAACGTGGTCGCCCGCTAACGCTAAGATATTCTTCAATCCTAAGGCACCTGCGCCAAGCACGTCTGATAGAAGCGCCATACGATTCCTGTCCGAACACCTCAACTGGTAAACGCATTCCATACCCGTCTCTTTCTGGATTAGATATGACGCTGCCATACTGTTAACATAAGCGAAACTCTGCGGATTGTCCGTCACGTTACAGGCCACCACCATACCCACCAACTCTCTTGCCATCTCGATCGGCTCGTTGACATCACCCGCTTTCTCCGGCTCTAACTCGCCTGTGAAGACGTACTCCCCCTCTTTCAACTCTCTCATCAAATCACTATACACTTCGTCACCCATTTTTTTATTCTCCTCCTTTATTCATCAAGCTTTGGCTTCGGGCCGAATGTAACAGCCATCATTCCCTTCATAGCACCTATACCGGCAGCCATATCAATCTTTACAGGCTCTTCCATCTCAAACAGGCGTGGCCTCTTTGTTTTACTCCATTGATGTGGGTCTCGTACACTAGTGAATTTGTCGAGTTCATCAAGTTTCTCCATTCGCTCATAGATCTTTACCCAGGCGCAGTCCTTAGTCTCGTCTATTTCACATTTATTACCCTCTCGCACACCACCGCAAGGACCGTTCATCAATCCCTTTCCGCACGCGGTCAAAGGACAGATACCCGCTGTTTTGCCTAATTCACACATTCCGCAGGACTGACATGTCTCCTTGAGATGGATAGGTCCACCACCTACAAGCCCTATTGCATCGTTTGCCGGTATTACTGACTTTGCAATCCCCATTTTCTCGTCCATGTAGTCGGCCACTACTTGCACACCACTACCACAACTCATCACTAAAACCGCATCGCGATTCTCAAGCTCTTTTCGGTTCTTTTCCAGAAATACCCCACACTTCTCAATTTCACAAGCT
>JAYEJE010000155.1:0-9419 GCA_034660415.1 Methanobacteriota archaeon
CATCGTGTCCGGCGATAATCTTGTTAGTGTTATCTCATGCTCCTTGACAAATAACTCATCTTTGCATGTCTCGGTATACGCCGTTGAGTTCACACGGTATTTCAGCACGCTATCTGCGAACTCATCTGTTTTCCACGTTACATTCGCCGAGTTGTTCGCCAAGTTTATTACGGATATATCGGTGATTACTGGCGGTATCGTATCAGCCATGAACTCTTTTGGGTAGATTAGTTCTTCGCAATGGTTGGTGTTTGCAGATACAAATATCAACCTGCTCGGTACAACTGTGTGCGAAATATTAGCGAGTGCCGCTGGGACGTTATCCAAATCAGCGCAATAAACGGTATTTGCGTATTCCGCGGATATTCGTGCCGTTACAAAATTCGTTACATTGGTCAATCCCGTTAAAATCGCCAGAACGTTATGATAGATGGTATTCGCGTGTTCTACTGTTACTCGCGGTGTTACATTGTCCGTTGTATTAATTAGCTTCGGAGGATAATCTGATGAGATATTCCAAATGGTATCTGCATCTTCGATTACTATCTGTGATGCACTTGCCGTCGTTAGCGGGGTACAGAGTACTGAAGCCAGAATTCGGTTAGCTCTTTGTCTTCTGTTCCTAAAATTCCGTTATGAAATCCTAATCTCTTATCCGAACACGCATGAAGCGTTTTTGATGTTTTGGTACAGTTTTGGATAAGAATAGTGTGGATTTTGGACAGGAAGTCAATGTGGGATTACTTTATGGTAGCAAAAATTTACTATTTGCAAACACGATGAAAATGAGGGGTACTATGGCTGAAAAGTTAAAAAATCATCAAGTGATTTTTCGATTGTGCCTATACAATGAAATATATCTTTGCTATCTATCAAGCTAAAATTTTAAATGGCGGGGGTAGTAGAAAGCGATGAAGAAGATGATACTGCGGCTGGTATTGAGCGGTTTGGTGATGATTGCGATTTTAATGATGCCCGCTTCAGTCCTTGCGGTTACTGATAGAGTCGTTTCAAACGGTACAGATGAAACAGTAAGTGCACTGGGCTGCGATGCTTATATTCAAATAGACGACCCATGCTGTAATGGGTACTGTGTATATGTAGATGGTGCATATAAACTCACAGAAGGTGGGAGCGGAAATCCAGATGGTTTCTGTGCGTTTTACGTGTGTGCTGGGACACATACCATAAAGATAACCAAGAACGGCCGCTCCGCATCCATTACTAAGTTTTTCCAATCGGGTTCTACTTATAGCTGGGTCAGCATGCCCTATTGCTGGTGTTGTAGTTGTCCAGAGTCTACATCGGATCACTGTCAGGTATATATTGAAGTACGGGACCCTTGCTGTAAAGGGTATTGCGTATATGTAGATGGCACGTATATACTTACAGAGGGTGCGAGCGGAACTCCAGATGGATACTGCGCGTTTTATGTTAGTGCAGGTACACATAAATTCGAATTACGTAAGGGTGGCTATTCCACATCTAAAAGCTGGTATTGTCATTCTGGTACTGCTTATAGGTGGGTCAGCATGCCCTATGGTTGGTGTGGTAACGGTAACTGTCAGGTATATGTACAAGTAGATGACAATACTTGTGTTGGATACGATGTATACGTAGACGGTGTGTATAAACTCACAGAGGGTGCGAGCGGAAATCCAGATGGGTACTGCGCGTTTTATGTGAGTGCCGGTACACATAAATTCGAATTACGTAAGGGTGACTATACAACATCTAAAAGCTGGTATTGTCATTGTGGTACCGATTATAGCTGGGTCAGCATGCCTGACTACTGGTGCGGAGATGCATATGAACATCCGCCTTATGAATGTGGCACAGGCGATTCTGAAGGGCGCCAGCAGTTGGTTGAAGCTATTGAGGAGTTAGAACAGACTATCATCAATTCTATAGACCTCGATATCCGACAAGTAGCCGACTCTTATGCTCTCTTAGCTACAGCCGCAAAATTAACCCCGTGGTGGAGGGAATTGGCCAGACTGGCTTTGGACACAATCAGTGCTGTGGTAGGCACAGCCATTAATGTAGGTGAATTCCTAACGCCAGAAGGCGGCAATCAAGTATTAGAAGATGTCTCTACCAGTCAACAAATTTTTAAAGAGCTCAAAGATTCTAAAAATATTTTGGGAGGTATTGCTGCTATTCAGGGGCTTGCAGGACTCTATCGCAACGCGGATTCTTATAAACTGTCATTTGAAGCGATTAACACAGTCGAGGAGGTAGCTCGGCAGGAGTATGAAGAGCGTGGGGATAACTATAGAACTTCAAACGCCGCTTGGCTTGAGCTTTGGCTTCCCAGCACACCAAATGGATTGCTGATTCCTTTGAAGACAGGGACTCCGACGAAAGAGGGCAGTCGCAGTAGCGTTACCTCTTGGGTAAATGGAATAAAGGAAGTGAGAGAGGAGGTTAAGAACTCGTTTGATAACGTTATCAATAAAATTCCTGACCCACTCCCGGCAGATTATCCTCTGGATGAAACGATAACATACATTAACAACTTAAAGCAGCAGATACGAGGTAGTGGCTATCGAGTAGTGAAGTTCAAATGTGTTGAGGACGACAAAGAGAGAAAAAGGCACATCACTCTGGGGATGGTCTGGGATGGGAATGAGGTGACAAACGAGCTCTATGATGCCTGGATGCATGACCTCGATGTTCAATATACCTCTACCGTGTATAAAACTAGTAAGACCATAGTGCAGGTTACCACATATGGCGTTCCTGCAACCGGAGTTACTAAAAAGGTTATGAAGGGTGTTTCAGACCTATACGAGGTTGTTGATATAATTCACATTCCTTCAGATTTGGGAAATCTTATTGACAAACCCGTTCATCCCCTTGATGCGCTTCAACACCACATAGTTAAGATGAACAATGATCTGGTCCACGAAACATCTAATCTTTGGGCGCTCTCTGATGGAACACTTAAGTATTTGCAATATACTTGGGAGTCAGAAACTACTTCTGATCCAATAGTAATTGCACCGGGTTTAGGCGAAAAAGCAGCAAATCCCGCTGAAGAAGTTGTAGGGGCTCCTTATCTTTCTGGTGGGAAGGGATTTGATTATGACACAATGAAATTTGTTGATAGCGCAACTATTAAAAGAGGTTATCGTTATTGGAATGATGTCAAAGGGCAATTGGATTGGGGGGAAGGACTTGACTGCTCAGGATTGTCTTTTTGGGCTTTTAACAAAGCTGCTGGAGCGACTAAACATCAAGATCCTGCAAATCCTATTTATTATGAAGGAGCTTCCGGGCAATGGGCAGATACAGAAAGGTTTAAGCAGATATCTACCACAATACCCTCGGTCAGTGATTTAAACACGGAGTATTTGTTGTTCCTCGATACACCCCCTATAAAAGGAGCACCAGATCATGTTGGTATGTACGTGGGCAATGGCTATGTTATCCATTCGAGAGGGAGCGTGGGAGTCGAAAAAAAAACATTAAACGGTTGGCTAGATATACCCTATGGTAATAAAAAATATAAGGATTATTTTTTTGGGTACGGTAGAGTCAAAGTGGTATCAGGAGACACGTTCAATATAGGGGACATTGTAAGAGTCACTATGAATCTTAATGTGCTCCCGAGCCAGGAAGTTCCTTCGAAATTACAGATCCCGATTATCCGGGTTATGCACCAACAGGAACTATTGGTATAGTCCTTAGCGGACCTTCAAGTGCGGATAGTTATATTTGGTGGGAGGTGGATTACGGTCCCGGATTATATAGCGGTTGGTCTGTTGAAGATTGGCTTGAAAAAGTAGATGATAATATACCCAGCAGTTGATGCTTTCTCTGTCACGCCTGATTCTGTCACTTTGGGTGACACATTTACTATCCCCTATACAGTCTTAGATATAGGCGGTTCTGGTCTAAAGCAGGTAGAACTCTGGCGAAAAGGTACAGAAGATTTGCAAGAAAGCACCCTTCGGGTGCAAATCAATTGTACTAGGGCTAAGCATTGGCTGGTTCCAAGCAGCTAATTTGCATCCAAAAACTTCGTTTTCATTCGGGGGTCCCTTGCTAAACTCATAGCACACGAATGTCATTTTTCTTCCACAATTTGGACATTTTGGCGCACATTTATTCATATTCGTAATTTCAACATCACGGAGAAATGTTACCTTTTTCCGCGGGGCGAAATCCATCCCAGTTGTGATTGTCCTCGAATATATGATTGGATAGTTATAATACTTGATTCGGAGCGAACGCGGGATTATAGTATATACCACAAAAAAACCACGAGATTTCACAAGATTAACACAAGAACTTGGGATTATCATGGTATAAAGTAGCTAATAGTTTACCAAAACTATGTTAATATTATTCTTTTTCTCGTGTAAATCTGTGTAATCATGTGGTTATAAAAATTAGCTAAACAAACACGAAATCTCAAGTTACGGCTCTTCCCCATTCTCCACTACAATCACTTTATTCATTGTAAACTCGCCAACGAAATCATCTCTAACCCTCAATAGTGTATGATGGTGATCCTCAGTGTTCTTAACAATAACACCTATGTGTGCTTTACCCAATATCTCAGTGTCTATCTCTGTGGATGAGCGATTTCGGTCACCGTAATGCACCATTGAACCTGCTATACGAAGTGTATCATAGTGCCTTTCGGTTACTGCGGCGCCAACCATATAGTTCCTTGCGGATGTCTCGCCACTCAGCATCCGATTATATTCGCGGTCCAAATACGTGATGGGCACATAGGACTTCGTCGCACTCGATACGATACTGAGCTCCTGATTCACACTATCCAGCTCAAGCATCTCGGATTCACTAACAATCTCGCCACTGCCTCGTGAACTTATCACCACTTCATGTCCGTCCTGGCCGTTTGTACGGGTATTAAAAATTGTCTCCATATCCAGATAGCCCACACCTCGGACAGTCATATCTGTATACACCCGAACAGCCGAGACCGCAGGTAGCATTACGAGCGCTGCGGTTACAATACATACCAGGATGACCACCACTTTCGTTTTCATTGTATATAAATTTTTATAACCACAAGATTACACAACACTTTTTCTTTTTTACAAAAAGAAAACCTGTGCTAAAAGAAAAACAAATAGGTTTTTTGGTAAAGCTTTTTGCTTGCAAAAAGGTTTGTGTTAATCTGTGTCAATAATTTGTTTTATTTTGCTTTTCGTCCTCAAGGCGCGAAAGCTGTTTTTTCCGGCCTCCTAAATATTAAATGCTTACATACCGTGAGGTTGCCAAAGAACTCATTTCTGATCGCTATTTGCGTATACCCGGGCACCGACTGCTTCGCATCCAGCAAGAAATGACCACCGAACTCATTTATCGTTGCTAGTTCGGACTTATAACGCTGATTGCCCGTGGAATGTAGATTCACATCTTCTAGCCTCAGATCCATCCTATGGACATCGTATTGCTCCCGGATCGTTGTGCCCGTACCACCAAAGGGGAAAGGACTGTGTAGTTTCTCACTGCCAGACAGGAAATCGCCCGATGCTTTTGCTCTATAAACTCCTACTGCACTCTTCTGCTCAAAGTTCGCGTTGTCTCCTTGTGCGCCCTCTATCAGGTACTCGTCACTTACAAAACCATCGATCTCGCCACTGAATGCATAATGCTTATCAAAACTTACTGAGAACTGATGCTCTGCATCAGGCCCACTAAAACTGCTGACATCTTTGTCTATCACAAATACGCCCTTACCTTCTACGTGGGTCTCACTGGCATAATCATAGCCCTGTACCACTATTGTTGCCGAAGCGGAAGCTGAAGTTGTAGCTACAGTCCACTTATATGTCCTTTCGGTTGCATTCATGCTCGGTGTAACTTCCAATGTAAGCGAGTTAAGACTATGTGCCCGCACATAGACGCTTTTTTCTGTCCACTCGAACCAGGAGCTATCGCATTTACCCGCTTCTACTTCCAGTACTACCGAGTTCGGGTTTGAGTCGTAGTTATGCACAGTAATCGTGTACTCTACGGTCTTACCCGGCGAGCTATACTGACTATCAGGTGTTATGACTATACCGATACCAGAAGAAGCGCCGGCAGTTGATGTTGAAGCTAAAGCTGAACACAGTACCACTACCAAGATTACGAACGTTAGTAGCTTTTTCACTTTATCGCTCCTACTTTTTTACCGCATTTACTTTGAAATTTATTACGCTAACAGGCATACGCTAAAAAATGCAGTCGCGGCTTGTTATGCTACACGCTCACAAGCCGCTCACCTATTGCATTTTTTTATGTTATCTTAGCAGCCACCGTCCTACGTATCTTATGGTCGTCTGAGTATCATGTGCTTAGCTGCTGTAAGGTTACCGGCGAAGTATTGGCTGTCTACTATATGCTTAGTACAGGGTACAGACTGCCTCGCATCTATCAGGAGCACTCCATCGAATCTGTTATACGTACATAGCTCTGTCTTCAACTTCTGATCGCCAGTGACATGATGATTTAGGTTTTCACACCTACTCTCCATCCAATTGACCGCATATTCTTCATGAATATCCACACCCGTGCCTCCAAATGCAGCACAACTCTTGAATCTCGCATCGCTATATAGCAAATCCGACGGTTGGGCTGGCCTTTGCCTATAATTGTCGACCGTAGCTTCCTGTTCATAATTTGCGTTGTTTCCCTTTGCATACTCTATCACATACTCGTTCTTCGTTAAACAATCAACTGTGCCACTGAAACTGATAAACTTATCCACATTTGTGGCCATAGCCATGTTCCTGTAATTCTCGTTTATGGTAACTAGTTCTGCAGTCCCTGCCACCAGGGTCTCAGAGACATAGTCATGATCCTGCACCACTAATGTTGCTGGTGTCGAGAAAGACCACCCTTGCCCACCAGCGGTAACAGCAAAATTATATGTTGCACCTGCATCTTTACCGAGCGTTAAAGGAACATTTATATATAGCGGTAGAATCGTACCTTCGTTCGCATTTAGCCAGATTGTTTGGCTTAAGTCTGGGAATGACCAGCCAGCAGCAGCATTTTCTGGATTATCAACCCAACTGATGTCGCAGTTTCCTATATTGACTGCAACCGATACTAATCCCGCTCCTGCACCGTTCTGCACGAAAATATTGTAGGTAACCGTCTTATCAGCATGGCAGACCTCACCCGTAGATGCCCCACCCCAAAACTCTGAAATCTGCGGGCTAGCGTACTCTTTTTGAGGGTCTATGGATAATGTTGGTTGCGCTGTGATCGTTGAAGCCGAACACAATACCACCACTACTGCTAAGATTACAACGGGCAATAGTTTTTTCATTTTTTATCACCTCCTTTTTGTTTAATACATTTCCAAATTTTCCGTTCATCCTCCATCAGCTTCACTTAATCCAATATAACAGCCATGCAGATTCATCATAATCCGGGTCGGTGTCATCATTTGCATGATAACCATCTCGAACATCGGCATAAATGACGTTATACGGGGATATATCTCCTTCGTCTGTTTTCCATTTCCATACGTTGGACGGGCTCCAGTCTTGGACTATTTCAAGGGGCTCCATCTCTGAATCGGATCGTCCCAACACGAATCTATACAATAGCGTATCACCTTCAGGATCAAAAGCGCAAGCAGTCCAGTTTATGACCATTCCATTTGACTGTGGCTCTGGCAAATCAGGCATCAAAGCTATGCAGGTCGGTGCTTCATTTATGCCACCAACGCCTGATTTATATGTTGAGGGTCCGTCCCCACCAACACCGGGGTTGGATGTATATAATCCATCTCCGCCAACTCCAGGGTTGGATGTAAACACAATCCCATCTTCACCAACTCCCTGTACGGACGTTGTCGGTCCCGTTGTGTCTGTTAGATACGGTTGGTTAAACCAGTTTTCTTCCAGGCGATTATTATTGTATCTACTTTCTTCTATCGCCTCATCGTAATTTGCACACACCTTTACTGTATACCCCGGAAACGGGTATGGCCCCCAGAAATTATTGAAAGACCGCTTTATTCTACCGTTAGGGGCTAAAAGCGTGTTCACAGGATCTTCTGACTTATAAACGCCATTAATATACAAACCGGTTGTAGATCCTGCAGGTGCATCCGCAAATCCTACGTTCATCAGTTCGTAATGGATTCTCTGTCCGTCTTGCCAGATCTTTGTTATTATGAAATCGGGCAGATTAGATATATATGGTGTTGAATTAATCTTTACAGTATATTCCGCTCGCGTCCTCGGATCCCTTATCGAGACGGCTTTCACCTTAAATTCGAAATTACCCGTCTGCGATGGCGCAACATTGAGTAACATCTGCACCTTACCTCCCGCCGGGACACAAACCTGCTTCTTTCCTGTCCACTCAAACCAATTGATATTGCAGGTGCATGGAATTATTGTGACGTCATAGCAGTCACTGTCATGACTGGAAAGGGTAATATCATATGTAATCAGTGTACCAGGCTTTACCGTTATCACAGGAGGATCTATCCTTAATCCTATCCCACCGCCAAATGACGCTGGGATAGCGATCGCCGCAATAAAAAGGCAAACAAGACTTATTCCCACTACCACTTTTCTTCTTTTCACTATCTTCTATCACCCCCTTTTTGAAGGCGCTTCTTCCACCTTCTCTATTTGCTTTTACTTTTATACAATAGTAGAACACTCTATATATAATTAACGGTTACCCCAAAATATAGAAGACCGCAACATGATCTCCCTTTTGCTTTTTTGCCACTTTTACAGATCCTTTTGCAAAAGGCACCACATAGCTTATCCGGTTGACAGCGCCGTTTCACATAATGAAGCCGGAACAGCTCATGCATTTATCTTCCAGACTTATATTATACGAACCACTAATATGTTATTATTACTATTGTGTTACTGCTATATCTAAATCTAAAGGCACAATTACGGGTCTGTTTCCCATATAGATAGAACTATTGTAAGCGAAAAAGGAAAAAGATGAATGAATAACAAAAAAGGTAGAGGCGTAATAGGGCTAACATTAGCGGCGATACCGATTGCATTGATATTTGTAGCACTAAATCCTGCGCTAGTTGTTGCTTCGCCAGGTGGTATGACGGTGGATGGCACTGTGGATCCATGCGATCTACGGATCTATGGGACCTTTGGTGAAGGACCTGGAGACGTTGAGGTTACAGATCCGGAAACAGGATTGAGACCAGAGAATCCTCCTTACACCGATCCGGTAGGACCGTTCCAGCCACAGCATCCGCAAGCACCGAGGAAGGACTTTGTGACTTTCAACCCTGCTATCATGGACCACAACCAGGGTTACCCTAAGCTCGATTTCGTTGAATGTGGTGTCCATAGTGTGCAGAGGCCACAGGAGAAGGTGTTCAAGCGGATGTGGTACGAGAAGGAATGGTTCAAGGACCACGACAGGGATGGCTGCTGGGACGTTGTGAT
>JAYEJE010000156.1:0-9403 GCA_034660415.1 Methanobacteriota archaeon
AAATAATGATGAGATGAAAGGGAAAGAAAGCGAAGGGACAAAAGTAAGGGATGTAATGGTAGATGATGTCGCTTACGTTACAGTCCCGGGAACGAGAGAGCAGTTGATGGATGTATGCAAGAGCAAGCACATCTCAGGGGTTCCGGTTCTTAAAGGAGGGCAAGTAGTGGGTGTAGTTACGAGACAAGACCTGCTAAGAAATCGCGATGAGGATCAAATAGCGTTACTGATGCATAGGAATCCGATTATAATTAGTCCGGAGGCGACCATTGCAGAAGCGGCGGAGATTATCCATTCGCATGGAATACGCCGTTTGCCGGTGGGGGTAGGTGAAAAGCTCGTAGGGCTTGTAACTATTGCTGATCTCATCAGAGAAATTGCGAAGAGAGACTATAAAGAGACCATAAACAATTACATAGGGGATATTACTATGGCGGCATGGGACGAGATGCCGCTATCAGTTGTGGGTAGAATAATGGAGCTTGCACGGGTAAAAGCAGCGCCAGTGCTAAATTTGGAGCTTGAATTGGTTGGGCTGATAACCGACCTGGATTTGATAAATGTATCGGTGATAGAGGATACAACAGAACAATCCGACTTATCTTTGGGCTCGGACGAGGATGCATGGAGCTGGGAAGGGATGAGGGACACGATGAGATTGTATTATGACGTATCAAAGATAAAATTACCGGATAAGCTTGTGAAGGATGTATTGGTAAAGGATGTGATTACAGTAACGCGTAATAGCGAGGTGAGTGATTGCGCAAGGAAGATGAGTGAGAACAAATTTGACCAGCTTCCTGTTATTTCCGCACGGGGTAAATTGTCCGGCATGCTTATTGATAAAGACCTACTGCGGGTTCTATTTGAAGGTACGGTGCAATAACCTTTTTTGGTGGGCTTTTTAAGCAGAAAAGAGCTAGATATGAGTGGAAATCAATAAAAAATGACCGACACAGGAAGTAGTAAAGGAGCGCCGAAAGATGAGGTAGCCGAGCTTGCACGTAGAAGGGGCTATTTAGGGCAGGCTTTTGAGATATATGGTGCGGCTGCAGGTTTTTATGATTACGGTCCGTTAGGTGCAGGGCTAAAAAGGCGGATAGAAAACCAATGGCGGGATTTTTATATGAGGGAAGGCTTTTACGAGATAGAAACAACAAGCGTTGTACCACGAAGCGTATTTGAGGCGTCGGGACACTTAGAAAGCTTTACAGATTCGACAGTGGTGTGTACACGCTGTAAGAACTTCTTTCGGGTAGCTGAAGATCTGGATGTAGGTAAAAGATGCCCGGACTGTGGTGGTGTGCTTGAAGCGGCAGGCGAAATTAATCTGATGTTTCAGACGAGAATAGGCGTGCCTAAAGCAGGTAGCGAAGAAAAGACGAAAAGTGAAGCTTATCTGCGACCTGAAACGGCACAGGGTATCTTCCTCAATTTTCAACGTCTGCTGCGATTCAACCGGGATAAACTGCCCTTTGGGATAATACAAATAGGCCGGGCATATCGAAATGAGATTTCACCAAGGCAAAGCCTTATTCGGTTACGCGAGTTCACACTAGCAGAGGTAGAGGTGTTTGTAGCGCCGAGTGAGAAAAGTTGCCATCCCGCATTTGAAGCTGTGGCGGATAGGAAGCTGAGGCTCCTTCCCGCGAGTTCAAATACGAATTACGAGGATAAGAGCGTAGAAGAAGCTGTTAGAAGTGGGATAATTGCAAATGAGTATTTAGGGTATCATATAGCGAAGGTGGACGAGTTCTTAGAGGGGCTAGGTATTCCTCGTGCTAAGCTACGGTTCAGGCAGCATCACCGTGATGAGATGGCACATTATGCAACAGATTGCTGGGATGCCGAGTTCCTTAGTGATAGGTATGGTTGGATGGAGATAGTAGGAGTGGCAGATAGAGGTGATTATGACCTCAACGCGCATGCATCTTCTTCTAATACCGATATGAGTGTGCGTACAGAGCGGGGAAAGATAATACCGCATGTGATTGAGCCCTCTTACGGTATAGACCGGATATTTTATGCGCTATTGGAGAGTGCATATTATAAAGAGCAAGTGGGGAAAGAGAATCGGCAAGTGCTGAAGTTGAAAAGCGAACTCGCACCGATAAAAGCGGCTGTGTTCCCTTTACTTAACAAGGCTGAGTTGAAAGAAAAAGCGAGGGAAGTGTTTCAAAATCTACGCGATGCATCAATATTCGTTGAATATGATGCGTCTGGCAGTATTGGCAGGCGGTATCGGCGTCAGGATGAGATAGGCACGCCATACTGTATCACCATAGATTACGAAACGCTGGAAGATGATGCAGTGACGATACGGGAAAGAGATACGATGAAGCAGGTTCGGGTTCCGATCGCCGAAGTAGAAAAGATGTTGGGGTGATATTATGCCATAGGTGTTCGTTAAGTACGACTCAACATAAAAACTCAATAACAAGCGCATTTTGACAGTGATTTATACTGATTTACGCGGACTTTCTAAATTTAAGTTTGACATTGTTGATCCTTTTATCTGTGTCAATCTGCGTTAATCGGTGTCAATAATTTATTTTAAAATTTCATTTTGCATTGTCAGCTCAAGAATCCACTGATTTTTGAGCTGATTCCATGAATGCTTTACCTGTATCCATACTTCCACTCCGGAATCCTTCGAGGTCAAGCGAGACGTAATTGAACCCAAGCGTTTTTAATCTCTCGGATACCACTTCAAGCACGTTAGTATCAAAAAACCCAGCCAGTTCTTCCTTATCCACCTCTATCCTCGCTATATCGCCACGATGCAGTCTAACCCTAAGTTGTTTGAACCCCAAATCCTTCAAGAACTCCTCTGCCGCTTCTATCATCTGAAGTTTTTCTAGCGTTATCCGCTCTCCGTATTCTATCCTTGTAGCTAAACAAGGAGAAGGGGTTTTATCCCAAAAAGGTAGTCCTATATCCTTCGCTATTTGCCTTACCTCGTGCTTTGTAATGCCAACCTCAACAAGAGGATGCCATACTCCTTCCTCTTTAGATGCTGCAATGCCCGGCCGGTATTCCTCAATATCGGAAGAGGTAACGCCTTCTGCGATGGTTGTTATGCCTTCCTCAGTCGCGAGTTCCTTTAATATCATCGCGAAATCACGCTTGCAATAGTAGCATCTGTTACATGGATTTCCGACGAAATTGTCGTTTCTTAGCGGATAGAACTGCGCTATCTTATGAGGGATACCTGTAAGGTTTAAAAAGCTCTCGACTTCTTCTAATTCCCTTTTCGGGAACAGTTCACTATACACCGTTACTGCTAATACCTTCTCACCAAGTACATCATGGGCTACTTTAAGTAGAAAGCCACTGTCCACACCACCAGAGAAAGCAACAAGTAAGTTCTCTTTCTCTTCTATTTCTTTCTTCAGCAGCTTAAGTTTTTCCATTGTGTATCAACATATTGTATTTGTTTCGTTACATAACTTTCCCAGTGATATTAATACCATAGATGAGAATGGAAATAGCATATTCATACAATATTTTCAACTATGGCATGGAGGATAAGCGTAAGAAGATGCGTGTAGTTTATTCGTTTCTCGAAGCCCGTCTGCTCGTAAAATTGTTGCGCATCAACTCGAAAATTCTTCGTCATCACTTCGATAGAGATGAACTAACGTCTCATTGGATTCCACCGCTTGACGAATGCTAACCCTAGTATTTTCCCGTCTATTTTGCTTTTCCAACAGCCGTCATGTAAACCACACTCTCCTCTGTGCCATCTACGCCCAACAAAGCGTTTACTTCGTCATCGTAGAGCGCACCCACATGACAACTGTCGAGATTCAATGCAACTGCGGCTAACGCCACGTTCTGCGCTATATGTCCAGCATCCAAATATAGGTAGCGGTAGGCTCTTTGCTTGTATTTCCACTTTGAACGTTCGACGATGGCAGTCCAGATGAAGACCATGCTTGCATGGTACGCCATTTCTTGATCGAGAGCAGACTGTGCAACAGGGATACGAAAATCTCCCGCTTGTAACTGTTCGAGCTCATGCATATCCACTGCATAATGATAAATTCCTGGGTCAATGTGCTCCACGCGATTAATCACGAGATATGTTTCTACGGGATACAACGCTCCGGCTGATGGCGCGGTTCGGAACCCCGATTTGGGGTTGGTAATACCCTGTGCTGCCCACAAGAGTTGAGAGAGTTCTGATTTTGTCATCGGCTCATTGTTGAAGTTTCGAACGCTTCGGCGGTGTCTCATGACTTCCCATAACGGTGCTCCTCCATCCTCTTTCGGTGGTTCGAGCTGGACTTTGGGCGCGGATGGGTACCGCTTATACGTATCAGGTTTGCACGCCCAATCTAAGTACCAAGCGGGAAGATGTCCTCGTTGATATTTCGTCTCTTGTTGAAAACTGACTCCAATTTCTTCTTTTTTATCCCTTCTATTCATCCGTCTATATCCCCACACCAATAATTAATTTACTAAATTTTAGGACTATTTTTATTTATACAACGAAAGGTTGTCAATGACCTCTCCGATAGTATCCGCATCTGTCACATCAGACTCTACATAAGCATCTTCCAAGACATAGAACGGACTCTTTTTTGCTATGCTCTCTTTTGTAACTAATTTATCTATTTTACTTGCAACCAGAAGTTCAGCGGCCTTAAGCCCCTTTCTCTTTTCTAATGCAATAAACGGATTTTTTATGAATCTCATGTCGGTCAGCTCTCCATCTTCTGTCTTTATATCAAATATACAGAAATATTCCGCCCCACCGAAATGCATGGATACTTTAGATCGCAGACCGTTATTTTCCGTGCATGGGACCGCATACCGCCTACATTCCTTCTCTTCTGGTTCTATATGTATTATAACCTTATCTACGTCTTTCCGCTCGGATTTTATCTTCTCTTCGATCTTATCGCTCAGTTGATGTGCCCTTTCAAGGTCTCTCAGATTCGTTTCTATTTCCAGCTCTACAAATATAAATTTACCAGAGCTTCTCGCCTTCAATGCGTGTATTTTTCTGACGCCATGAACCTCAGATGCTATCTCTCTTATCCTATGAAGGCTCTCATAATCTATGGATGCATCCAGAAGGACCTTTATCGAATCTTTTAATATCTCGTAACCTGATTTGAAGATGAATACAGCGATTAGAATACCCGCCATCTGGTCAAGAGAATAGAAACCCAGGTAATTGCCCACTATGCCAAGCAATACGACTGCGGAAGCATAAACGTCTGCTCTTGTATGTTTGCCATCGGCGATTAAGCTGGGCGAGTTCATCTCTCGACCGACCTTGAGCTTATAACTGCTCAAAAGCAATGTGAGCACCAGCGATGCCAGTGCAACTGAGATCGCAGCCGGAACATTTGTCAGTGCACCCGCTTCAAACTTCTCGACCGATGTGAGAACAATCTCATATCCGGCATAAAAGATCGCAAGTGCAAGGAACAGGCTTACTATATTCTCTGCTTTGTAAAATCCGTATGGGAAAGTTTCTGTGGGCTTACGACTTGAAATCTTAAGACCGATAAAGACACCGATGGAACTTATAACATCAGTAAAAGAGTGAACGGCATCTGCAATCAAAGCAATGCTTCCGGAAAGGATGCCAATGGTATATTTTATGACTACGAGAAAGGCTGTTACCACTATGGATACCAAAGCGGCTTTTTTATCCCTATCTAAACGGACCATAGTGTTATATTTTCTTCACCACCTCTTCTAACTCATCCACTCGATTCAAGACCGTGATACCACGCATCATTCGTAACTTCTCTACGTTCTCCACATCCTCTTTCCGCATCCGTAGCTTCAAGTCACTGCCGTTGGGAAGCGTTGTTAATATTTCACCCTCTTTCTGGTCCACGGGGAAGATATAGACCGGCACGTCCGCCTTCATCGCTTGTGCAGCCGAATTTGTAATCAGCGAGTCGGCGATGCCATATGCTATCTTCGCCACCGTATTCGCCGTAGCAGGTGCGATCAAAATGAAATCATATGTACCTAACTGTATTTTCCCTGATAGAAAAGGTGCATTCGGTCCTTTTTCTGTATTCAGCTTTGAAAAATGATCTTTAACATCTTTCAATAGCTTGTAGAACTTTAAAACCACCACGCCTTCTTTCGAGAGATAGACATGAACATCTAAGTTGTACTTCGCTGTGAGTTGCTCCATAAAAGTCACGCACTCCGTTAACTTATCCCCGGAGCCTGTAATCGCCCATGCTATCCTAATATGCTTACCCTCTTTAAAGCTCTTTCCTTCCACTTTCTCTTTCACCTCCTATTTTATTCATCATAACCAAACCCTCCGCAAGTCTATCAACCGTCTTATAAAGGCTTTTCAAGCCTTCTTTATCTGCTTTAACACCTTCTACGCCTTTATCCTTCGACCAGAAGGTGGCACCGAGGTTCGCACCGAAAGATCCCCCACCTACGGGAACCATCTCGTTTATTAGATAGAAATCAACTATTGACCGGATTGCAATCTCCTGACCGCCTATACGATCGCCGCCATCAGCAACTGCTGCTCCTACTTTGCCCCTTAGCCCGTGGGGATTGCTCGCCGCAAATGCTCTCATCCTGTCGAGCACCACTTTTGCTTGACCACTGAGTGTCCCCTGATAAACGGGCGTTCCAATCAAAATGGCATTTGCCCATTCAAATCCCGAATATATATCTTTCATTCCATCGTCATGAATACAACTTCCTTCTTTGATGCAGTGATCGCAGTGCAGACAGAAATTGAGCTTCTTACCGCGAACAGAGAAGTATCGCGTCTCTGCATTCCATTTCTCTTCTGCATACCGTAACGCCTCCTTAATTATCCAGTCAGTAGCAGCTATTCTTGGGCTCCCGGAGATACCAAAAAGTTTTAGCATTCGTCTATGTTTCTTTGGTAAAGCTTTTAAAACTTTTTAAAGAAATTTTTCACATCACCTTCTCCAGACTCATATCAAACATCTTCTTCGTCTCTCGTGCAAGCGCATCAGGAAGACCCGTAATATCAACATTCAAGAACCCGCGAATAATCACCGAAGTAGCCTCCGCCTCGCTCAATCCCCTTGCCATAAGGTATTGAATCTCCTCTTCCGCAACCTTGCCTATCGCAGCTTCATGCGAAAGCTCCAGGTCTTTTCGTGTCGCTTTGAGCTCTGGAATCGAATCTAGGTCCGCAGTATCAGAAAGCATCAACCCCCGACACTCGATATGCCCCTTTGCATTTGCTCCTTCTCCAATGACGTCACTACGTGCAATGACCTTCGCATTATCGGTAGCAATCACCCGCGATATGATCTCGGACCTGCTGCCTTCGCCCCGAAGCACCGCTCTCGACCCCGAATCAATCTTTGTATCTCCATGAGCATATATAATTGTCTGGAATGTTGCCCTTGCGTTTCTACCCACGCAATAAGCGGTAGGATACATTTGGAGCGATTTGACAGGCGTCATTAAGATGTAGTTGCTGATAAATGCGCCGTCATCCTCAATCATCACAGCACTTCTCGGTCGGACTTCCATGCCACGGCTCCAGTTGTGTATCATGGTAAAGGTAATCTTCGCACCTTTCTTCACATAAAACTCAGACACACCGAGATGGAGTGCTGAATTAACCGCGTGGGAGACAGAACAGCCGGTGATGATATGCAGTTCCGAGTCCTCTTCTGCAATTATGATGTTGTGCACCTTCTGCCCGATTTTATCGGAACTGATAAAGAGACAGGACTGCACAGGCATAGTTACCTTTTTGCCCGCTTCCGACCTGATAAAGTACCCTTGTGTCTGCTCTAATTCGACTTCCGCGGTGTACTTATCCGTATCCACTGGAACTGCCTTCCATAGATACTCTTTTAGCCAATCATGTTCCTTTAAAGCATCTGTCGTGCTCATGAGCTCCAAACCGGGATATTTAACCGTTGAAAACACCACGGAACAGTCACGCTGTAAAAACGAACCAGATCGGTCTTTCTCGGTGGGTTCAATGCCTGCATCGAGCAGGTCTTGCTGGTACTCAGCCGGAAATTCATCCAGTGAGTTCAAAGACGGGTGTTCTTCCCCGGCGATATATTCTTCAATCGAAATGTCCTCGCCCAAAGCAGCTTTTTTCCGCTTTGCACGTTTCGCACGCTCAATCGTCTCTTTCTTCGTCATTCCGCATCTACCTCGTTATTACGTGCACATAACTCCACGCATCTTTCAAAACCAGTCTCCATGACGTTCTTTGTTATCTCGTCCGGCATACCCGAGCACGCTATTCGGCCTTCAAGCATCACATGTGCTCGGTCTGCCTTTAGGTGACGCATTATGGACCCGCTATGAGTAATTATAAGCCCGGACTTATTTCTTTTGCTTGGCAGCTTGTTCCTATCCAGAAGCTCACTCATTATCTTGCCTATGAGCTCTATGTTCTCGACATCCACGCCTGAGTCTGGCTCGTCGAACATGATGAAGTCAGGTGCTTGTGCGAGCAGTTGCAGTATCTCCGACCTTTTGACTTCTCCGCCCGAAAAGCCAAGGTTCACATCTCTGTTCAAGAAGTCAACCGAGATGTTTAGCCTTTTTGCAAGTGCTATCACATCTTCGTTTAGCACATCTTCTTTTCTTCCCTGTGCTATGTTCACCATATCACCGAGCTTTACTCCTCTTATCTCCGGTGGATGCTGGAATGACATGCCCATACCTAATTTCACACGTTCGTTAGTAGGTAAATTGGTTATATCAACGTCTTTAAACGTTATAATCCCTCTTGTGACCTTATAACAGGGAAAACCAAGCAGAGTCATCAGAAGTGTTGTCTTTCCACAGCCATTGGGCCCAAATAATACGTGCACCTCCCCTTTTTCTATATTAAGGTGTAAATCACGTATTATTTCTTTCCCTTCTACTTCCACAGTCAAATCCTTTATTTTCAGCATTTATTACCTCATACGTTTCCTCATAGCACAAAAATAATAAAAAAAGGAGGTTTTAAAGTTTCTTCTTTTTTGCACGGATAATTATTTCAGCTCGATCTTCTTCACTTCTTCTATTGCTAGCTTCGGCATCTCTATCCGAAGTACGCCATTCTCGAAAGTGGCATCCACATTATCCTTGTCCACCTCCGTGGGCAGCGGTATAGACCGGTAGAACTTTTTATAACTTCTTTCTCTTCTGATGTATCCTTCTTCCTCTTCTTCCTTTTCCTCCTTCTTCTCCGCACTTATTTCGAGCGTATCGCCCCTGATATTTATAGAGATGTCGCCCTTTTCAACGCCCGGCATATCGGCAGCCACGATAATCTTGCCCTCTTTCTCTTTTATATCCACATAGGGTGCTGCGGTCTCTGCGAGTTCTTCTCCAGTAGTTCCAGGCAGTGCTTGCCGACCAAAATAGTCGGGTCCTGTCTCTCCAAACGCTCGGCCTACAAATT
>JAYEJE010000157.1:0-1740 GCA_034660415.1 Methanobacteriota archaeon
AGATAATCAAAGATAGTGTAACGTACCGTTTCCATCCTGCCTCGGGAAAACTGATAGTAATCCTATTTCTGAACACGTCCACGGCAAATAGAACTCCTGCAATAAGCATCGGTATCCCGCCCGGGACAGCCGAATTTTTCATATACAAAAAGAAAAATACAGCGCCATTCCAGAAGAAAATAATCGCCAGACACGCCTTCATAAGTGCATTTGTCTTATCGCTTGGCTTAATAATCAAAAGATAAGTGCAGATGATTAATGCAAGCCAGAATAGTATTAGTACTGGAAGCCATGTCGTGTTGTATGCTCCAAAAATCCCATGCCATGTTTCTGCAGTTGTCATTTTTTACCACCTGACTTTTATATAGATGAGGATAAATATATAAATAGCTTGCGTGTTTTTGCAATGGCGTATATATAGTCGCAACTAAAAGTCGATGGGCGAATTTGCTGAAATCTTTGATTTTCGTTTTATCCGCTGTTGTGCGAGTGCGAAGCACCGAAGCCAGATACGCTCTGTTAGACGATAGTGAGAACACAGGGGCATTCTGTCATTCCTTTTTATCCCCATTTACTTCCTACAGCGCCTTATAAATTTATTTCACTATTTGATTCCACGTACAATTATTATCTTGTGCCCCTTAAATCCCTTTGAGTAGGTAATAGAACTCTCCGAGAACCCTGCTTCTTGAAACATAGCTTGTATCTCTTTACCCGTATAGAGTCTGATCCTATATTTTTTGATATATTTCGTATAATCTACCCCCGCTTCTGCGTTCCACTCCACACTAATGACTAACCGCCCTCCAGGGCGTAATACTCGATGAATCTCCTTTAGTGACTCCAAGGGCTTTGGCAACAAAATGAAAGTCGCGATTGCTGCGGCAGCACTAAATTTTTCGTTTTCCCATGGGAGTTGAGATGCTTCACCTTATCGAAATTCTGCTGTACCCGCATCGACACGTTCTTGGTTATATTTAGTTGCCAATTTAACCATGTCTTCGGAGTGGTCCAGACCTGTGATGCTGCGAACATGAGATGCATACGATCTCATGAAAATTCCAGAACCAAAACCTATCTCAAGAAAATCATCTTCTGGATGAAGGTCCAGTACGGTAGCCACATTCTTGTATGTGGTTCTAAGCCCTTTTGCCATGACTCGGACTGCAATCCTACCCCAGAATCCTCTAGGCTTTACATTTTGTGGGAGATTGTCCTTTGATTTATTCATAATCTTCATCACCTTATAACATTGTTTCCTGCCTGTAGAGTCTAATATTATTTCGCTTACTATTCCTAAGAGATTTCTTATTCATAAACTTACCGCCCTTTCACTCCACTCGAAGAACATTCCAAGCGTGTTCTCACATCTCATTTTCCGGATAAATGCATCATTCTGCGTTTCAAAGTATTCCAGATCAAGTGCCCCAGGGACACGGTTATTGTACCACTCTGCAAACGCATTTGATCTTTTTGTCTGTTTGTTAGCTTCACCATAAGTTGAGGTGAAGCTTCTTGACGAAATAATTTCGGGACTCTACAAGTACGCTCTTCGCTTCAATTTCAATGTATTCTACCTTATTATCTTTTCATTCCTTTATCACTATTCTTATCTCAAAATAGCCAAGATTTTAGTCTGTTTTTCTTTTGGCAATTTCTTCGTTCCATCCTTTATTATCCATCTTGCATCCTTGCCGGGATTTGCTTTTGCCCATCTTGTTAAAAACTCTGCTACCTCAT
>JAYEJE010000158.1:0-1732 GCA_034660415.1 Methanobacteriota archaeon
GAAAAAAATAGCTCCTGGTATTCATAACATTCACTCTTTAATAGCTCTACGCCATTTTTTGTTATTATTATCCATTGGCCATCCGCGGTTATTCTTCTATGCACGAGCCCCGCTCTTTCAAGCTCTTGGAGTCGCCTTGCTGCGGTTTGTAAGCTTGATTTAATAGCTTCCGCAAAATTACCCGAGGATAATTTGACGGGTTGCTCTATAGCACCAAACAAAGCAAGTTTTCTTAACGAGAGTATTATGTTCCCACTCATCTTTCTTTTGCCCCTATCAATTTTGAGATATACCTCATAAATAGTGAGGGGAATATATAAATGTTTGGGAGTCACGACCTTTTTAAATACATGCCAGCAAATAACCCGAAGAATAGCCCGGATAAATGTGCCGTATGCGCAACCGCATCTCCTGATCCAACCATAAGGAAATCATAAACGGCGAAGAAAATAACTATTATCCATATATCTAGCGGAATAGGGATAGGGAAGATATATACCTTCATCTTTGGCATAAGCACCGCAAGCGTTGCCATTATTCCACATATTGCACCGCTTGCACCTACTACGGGAATTATGGGATTTGCGGTAGTCAAACTCCAGCCGATTCCAGCAAAAATTCCGGATAGGAAGAAGATAAGCAGAAATTTCACACTCCCTATCTTCCTCTCTAACGTTGGCGCGAAGAAGAAGAATACGAGCATGTTGAAAAGGAAATGCATGAGGCTCCCGTGAAGGAATATATGGGTCACCAATGTCCAGGGTCTTTCCCGTAAAAAGGCGGGAACGAGCATCAAGTGCTCGGTATAGCCGGGTATTAATAATTGTAAAACATACGAGACGGATATGAGAACTAAAAGTAAGTACGAACAGTTACCGGATAAGATGCCGAGGTGATTTGTAACATTCTTTTTTCCACCGCTTCTATGGTCAGCTTCGACTTCAATTACTGGTGCCTCCTTTTCTTCTCTTTTATAATCTTCAAGTCCAACGCACCAGTGCATATCAGGAGAGAGATGATCCTTGCAGAGGGTATCGCCACAGTACTTGCACCTATACGATGCGGGTTTGCCGCAGACCGTGCATCTGTGCTTTGTTCGTACCATATATCTGAAATGGTAGGTCACACATTTAAAGTTGGGCTGGAGTCATGTTACTAAATGATTTTCGCACCGGAATAGGATAATTTGCTTTCTTTTACTTCTCCAAACGTCCGCAATGCTTCGCTATTGCCAATAACAAATACCGTGTCACCTAACATCGCCACACTGGCTACCTTGCCCTCTGCCGCCACAGCCTCTATCGCATCCCGACATTTATCACTTATTATCTCGATTTGCAGCGAAAAATTCCTTGATACGAGCATGAAATGTTCTAATGTAGGCTTTCGCATCAGCTCTTTCAGCGCTTCACGGCCATATTCGTTTATTCGCCCCTTTATTTCCGCATCCCCTTCTTCTAATATCGTCTTTGTCAGTTTTTTACCAAGCACAACATAACTTATTTTCTCTTCCCTTTCTGGTATTCCATCAATCACTCCTATCCCGGGGGGACCGGGCTTCTTCCTTATTACTATACCGCCATAGGCCTCTGCAATTACATCCCCCAAGCCCGTGTTGTTTTCCACTTCGGCACGGTGTGCTACTTGCACTATTTCGTTCAGCGTCATGTTAAGCGATAACAGTTCGTTTAAGGCGATGGCTGTGCTGAGAGCACCAGCGCCACTTGCGCCG
>JAYEJE010000159.1:0-1729 GCA_034660415.1 Methanobacteriota archaeon
CAAACTACCAGCGTGCTTGCCGTCTTATAGCCCTGTTGGATGGCAAGCCTTGCCATTGCTATTCCTTGCAATGCGTCAGAAGGGCATGTTCTGAAAAAGAGATCGTTGTCCGGATAGGTTGTAAATTCCACGCCTGTAACAGAAGGTGAAATCTGAAGAACGCCGTTACTCGTGGTATAACCAATGATTGCCTTGCATGTCTCGCTGCCCGCTGTTCCGATTATTACCGATACATTGTACCAATCAAGGAGTTCATGTGCCTTCGCAACGGCTTCATCTTCTGACGTTTCGGTATCCTTGATTAAGAGCTTAAGTCTTCCGCCAAGTACACCGCCGTTTTCGTTTACCTCTTTCACTGCCAGATTCATCGCATCAGTCTCTGGTTTTCCGTACGTGCCCAGGTCCCCGGAAAACGGGTAAAGAACTCCTATGGTTACATCTTCAGCACCCACGGTGCCCACGGATAGAACGGCTGCCAGAACAAAAGTCGCAATAACTAAACCCTCTGTTAATCCTTTTGTATTCATAATTTCCTCCTTTTAAATTTAAAGGGTGTTTATGTGCTTAAAAAGATTGTGGTGCCTGTGTGGATATTCACAACTCCAGCAACTCCTCTTCCTTCAGTCTGTCCACAATCTCCTTAACAGCGTCTCTTAAATTCATCCTGTTATCATAGCCATCCAAAAGAGCAGTCAAATCATCTTTACCCTTCTTCTTCTCTTTAATTATAGCTATGAGGTTTCCCATTGCCCTTTCTATGTCATCCACAATGCTTACGGTCGCAAACCGGGAAGTTCTGGATAGCGGATTCAGATCAACTGTTATAACCTTCTTCCCCATCTTTATGAGCGCTTCACATCGGTCACCGTCTTCCAAAGGTGCAAGAACCACATCAGCGCTGTAAATACCTTCGTGATCTACCTTTGCACGTGCATGCGCTATTCCGGGTATTCTCGCATCGGCTTTATCGCCAAGCACTTTAGCAGCCCCTTGCACCTCTAATCGCGCTTTTATTCGTCTCGCCCGCTCTTCGGTTCTATAAAATATATTCACCTCTAGAGGTGCGTTTATCAATTTGCTCAACTCAATTATCTCCTTTGTGACTAATGCAGCAACATTACCATTTACAGAAATAACAGGCTTCTGCGCAGTAAGTAACAAAGCAGCAGCAGCTTCTGTCGCTTTCCGCGCCGAGTTTAACGTTCTTTCACCGAGTAAATAATCAAAGGCTTCGCCCCTACCATGTGCTATCAAGCCTTGTTTGCCAGTTATCCCAGCTTCTAAGCCAGCAACGAGTTTCTCACGCTTCTTTAACGATTCATAGCGTGGATGTGTTTTTGGAATCATCGGCATCTGATCATCTATATATACACATTCATAGATTTAAATCAGTGGTTTATCCTTTTCGCGCTATTACCTTGACAATGTCACATTTCATTTACCGCAGAGAACGCTGAGTTCGCAGAGAAAGTTTTATGTGCAGATTGTTATTTCCAAATGTTATGTATTGGTAACTTTTTACCAACATATCTATGGGTAATAATATTAGTTCAGGTTGTGAAGGAGATAAAAGGACATATCTCTACTCTATATCCTCTGCGCTCTCTGTGAACTCTGCGTTTAATCTGACATTGTCAAGTTACTCCAGCGCCGGTAATCACGCAATTTCCATGCACCCGCCTTCTTCAGGTCGGGAATACCACACACCGGCATTTTATCCGAAAAGTGG
>JAYEJE010000160.1:0-1726 GCA_034660415.1 Methanobacteriota archaeon
TAAAGCCAAGCGCATCGCGATAAAACGCAACTGTTTTCTCGATGTCCGGAACCGCAAAATTTGGTGCAAGTTTTTTCAGTTCCATATTTTATCCCTCCCTTTTTATATAATTTGAAAGATTGTTTAATATAATATTCGACCTTTTTATTTTTAATTGTTATCATGGACCTGAGTTCATACAAACCTGACTTTTTACACAACTTGACGTTTTCGGTGTTTGTGAAGTTGCTCCCATTCGCTCCGCAATTTGAGTGAGCAAAGCGAGCCGCATACACAGTGTTATATGAAGCTGTCCAGTGTTGTCTGTTTTTTATCCTGCATCGTATTATCTTCTTCGTCTTCTTGAGATTTGGATTCAAGAATATCCGTGGGTACGATTAGGCCATTTATCATTATCGATTTGTCGAATGGCATATCCTTCTTATTCTGGTCAGTTGAGAATTCATCATTCCTGTATCTCATTTTGAACATATCGCGAATAAATTTCGCTTTTTGGGATGTGGTACTTTTATTTGTTTCAAAATAATCACAAATATCATCATGGGTTGCATAAGGTTCAAAGCTTCGGTCAAATAGGAAATTAATCTGCCCCAATGCATAAATGACACCAGCAGCCCAAACTTCTATCCCCCCGGAGAGATAGGGAACATTTCGTTTACGTGACATCTTTCGTATTAGTTTCTCGCATAGTTGCTCGTATTCATCATCGAGATGTTGCTCACAGAACTCTGTAGTCAGACTGATGAGTTGATGGGCTTTTTCATTTATTCGTGTTTTATCGCTCATTTTTCATCGTGTTATACTAGACTTGTTGCGAAACGTGTCAGTTGTTATTTGCATTCGCTTAATTCCGCCGATAGCATGCTCTACCCGAACTCGGATGCGGATAGACCTATTGTGGCTCTTAGTGCCCTGTCCTCCATCAAGGCTCTCTTAATGAATATCATGTTTTATAATACCTATTATATCCTATTAAAAGCCTTTGCGTGGAGATAGTATTTAATTAGCAACAAGTCCAATGCATCAAACACGAGAATAAAGTGGCAGTTTTCTTGAATTTATATCTCTAATGTTATAATCACTGGATTATGGTCACTATACTTTCTATTTTTGTCCTTATCTATGATTTCACAGTTTAGTAATTTTTTAGATAATTTTTTGTTTATAAAAAAATAATCCCATACTTCGCTAAGAAGATTTTTATGTGACCAATAAGCCATATTCCATGTAACTATTTTAATCTTCATCGTCTTCGGTCTTCATAAAACTATGAAAGCTAAATCTTTGCCATACTCCGTCAGTCCGATCTGAATATTCTTCTGCTTTCTCTTCCGAGATATAAATGACAATCTCCTCGCCTTCTGGCAGGTATATGGTTTCTAACGGCTTTATCACGCCATCTTTTACAACTGCCTTTATTGCTGTCACTTTATATCTTTTTATAAATTAAATTTTTAGTTTCATGTTTCTTCCACCGTTAATCCATCTTTACGCACCTCTCCATTATTACAGTTCCGTCACGGCTAAATAGCCTACTGCATACTTTATCGCCTTCGGGATATATTTCCTTAGATTTATACATTTTTCCTGTTTCATCGTACATGAATGTAACAAAATACATAGCGTCTTTGCTAATGCATGTCTTCATCACCTTCTCACCATCTGGACTCATTTCCTTACAACACAAATTCATGGTTTTCCCATTAATCGTATGTTTTTCAATCCC
>JAYEJE010000161.1:0-9293 GCA_034660415.1 Methanobacteriota archaeon
GTCGTCAGCAATATCATTTCCGCCGAATCTTACGTTTAAAGAATTCTTATCACACACATTCCCTGGTTTCTTCTTTGCTTTAAGCGTGCTCATGTTACTTGATGTATTGAGCCCAAAGGATTTAACTTCATGGGCGTTTGGAACACTCACGGAGTTTGTGAGTGCAATGACATAATATTTGCGGAGTATTTGCCATGGTAGAGATTACAAAGATCCCATTGAAAAGACAAGATTATTGTATTAGATATGGCTATAAAAAAACGGCTGGGATAGATGGGACAATTGAAGGTCAAAATTTCTATTGGCGTGGAGAACTGCATCCTATATCAAAGCATATAGAAGTTCGCTATCAAGATACCCCTGGTGAATTTCAAGTAAGTGCAAAAAAGGCGTATGAGAGGTACATGTCAAATAATCCTAAAAGAGAATCAATAAAGCCTATAGAGCAAGAAATGCCTATAGATCAAGATTCCGATAAAACAATTTACTTACTTCTCAATATAAAAAGTCCGATTACCGGAACATGGTATCTTACTTACGGCCTTAAAGACAGACGAAGGGCCTTACTTAATCCTTCACATAATGATGGTTTAACCAACCCAATATCTGAGACCTCTTTGACTCTTTTCGTATTGGGCAATATCGATGGTTGGGAACAAATTGAAAACTTAGCTGTGCTGCCAAGGGTCCAATCGAATAGTGATTGGAATGGAGATTTCTTCGATAATATTCGTAGTAGGGGGACTAGCAACTTCCATCCCAAAGGAAAGAAAGTAAACCATTTATGGGATGCCGTATTATTGGTTGATAACTTGTATGAATATAGTCGCTCTGCATTAGACAATTCATATCTATTATTTGAATTTGAAATCTTGAATTCAGAATTTCATTCTAACCCTACCGGGATATTTAAAAAACTTTCCTTTTTTGATATCAGTTCCAAAACGAAATGGTCTAGATTTGATGCAGTGCTCATATTACCCACAATAAAACGATTTATCTTCATAGAGTCAAAATTTAAGAGCGATACTTCAGAAAATACTAGTAAATATCCAATTGATCAAATCAGTAGAAATCTTGAATCCGCTTTTTTACTTACCAATCATAAAGACAGCCTATATTTAGACTGGGATTTTATATACTTATTCATCTCGCCATCAATAAAATCTCAGTCGGGAACAAAAAATTATGAAAGAATCATCAACAAGTTTAAGGAAGGAGATTGCAACTCCATCGAAAGTCCGTATAATAACGCTAACAACTCTTATCGGAGAGATAATAATGAATACTTCGATACCTTTTGTAAAAATATAGGTAAACATATCGTTAGAATATATTGGGATCAATTAGGCGAAATATTAAATGACGAACAACCAAATTTTTTCGCGAAGTATTTTGAGCGATTAGGCAAAGAAAATAATGAGTGGAAAACAATGATAGAAGATAAATTCCGAGAAGCAGGATTAATCGATTAGAAAGCATGTCAAAGATTAATTTAAGAAGAGAACACTGAGCACATAAATAATAAAAAAGGTGCACACAGCCATAAGATGCCGATAACTCTACGGACTCTTAGTGTCCTCATTGCCTCGCCTTCGGCTCGGTCATATAACAAGCGGGTATGTGGTCCGCCCTTCGTGCTCACCCAAATTGCTACGGTGACCTCGTTTCACTCGCCCACCTTCGCAACTTCGCATACACGCTGGACGTTAAGTGAAATATGGGCTTTTGAGCGAAAAAGGAACGGATTTTTCTCAGAAGAGAGCTGGCGGCACCCCAGTAAAAAAGTGGCTCTTCGCTGTTTCAGGTGGGTAGATGTGGAAGGGATGCTGTCAAACAATCCCAAATCAGAAGAAGAAGGAGGATTAATTGTCATTTCTCAACTAAATTAAATAGGCAGAAGTTATACTGTATATACTCTAAAAGCAATGACAAAATTCTACGAAGTAAGAAAGAGAGACGGTGCAGCGAGGATAGGGCAATTACAGCTAAGAGAAGTTACACAAACACCGCTGATGCTCACGGTAGAGCATGCGGAAGAACTCAAAGAGCTAATTGCGGAAGATACGAACTTTAACGATTTGGCGTCTGGCGAGACATGGAACGCGCCACGCGGTGCGGTTCTTCTGCCCGAAGTACATCCTCTATTCACCAAGAATGAAGCCCCTAGGTCTGCCGACTTCTTCGTGCTCGCATTCGCATCTAACATGCTCAACAGCCCATGGGATTTCGTGCACCGAGTTATCAATGCGCGGAACACAATACCACCTGATGTAGCATTGTGGGTTCCGGCAATAGCGACCGCGGAAAATGCAGCATTACTGTTTTACCTGGGTGTGGACATAATTGACAATCTGAATGCAGTAATAAAAGGTTATCAGGGCATTTATCAGATGGAAGAAGGCGAGCTAAGCCTGAGTGAATTGGAGGATTTGCCATGCAATTGTTCTGTTTGCTCCTCTAATAGTATAGACGAGCTAAGAGAAAAAGAGGACCGAGCACTGTTGATCGCGAAGCATAACGAGCTCTTGCTGGCAAAGGAAGTGAAAAAGGTAACGGCGCGTATAAGAACCGGTAATCTGCGCGAGTACGTAGAGATGAAGGCACGCGCGTCAACATTTTTGACTGCCGTGTTGAGAATCATGGACTTTAAAGAAGAAAAATATTTCGAGCTCAGAACGCCAGTTGCGCGAAAACAATCTATGATTGCAAATACAATGGAATCGTTAAAACGGATAGAAGTGAAGCGGTTTGCGAACTGTATTATAGAGCGGTACGAACCGCCGGTCCGGCAGATTTTACTGCTATTGCCCTGTTCTGCGCGAAAGCCATACTCTAAGTCGCAGTCACATAAGAAGTTCATAGATGCAGTTGGCACGTATAGAGGGTGCATACATGAGTTGATTTTAACTTCTCCGCTTGGTGTTGTACCACGAGAGCTTGAAGTGGTTTACCCTGCAGCGTTCTATGACATCCCGGTAACAGGATACTGGGATTTAGAGGAGCGAGAATGGGTCGCTTCATGCTTGCGTGCATACCTTACCCGTAATATCGGGAAATACGAGCTGATAGTTGCACATCTTGGTGGTGCATATAAAGATATATGTTCTAGCGTTGCGGACGATATGGGCATAGAAATCAGGTACACATGCGAAGAAGGCGAAAACGCGACATCAAGAAAAGCTCTGGACCGGCTGAGTGCGGAAATAGCAGCGTTAGGTACCCCGAGCCAATTGGGATTTGAACAGAAAGCGAGCGTAATAAGGGCTATTGCTGATTTTCAGTTTGGCATCGGTGCGGGACGCGAGCTTGTAACGCAAAGAGAAGGCGAACGAATAAAAATAAGGGGGAAGTTCCCGCTATACAAACTCAGTGTGAACAGTGAAGTCATCGCGAGAATTGTGCCCGAATACGGTACTTTAGCACTTTCGATAACTGGTGCACACAGAATCTCAAATATGCTCGCTTCTTACACGGTGGAAATAGGTGATTTCGTTCCTAAAGGTTCGGTATTGGCGCCCGGAGTGGTGAATGCAAACGAACAAATAAGGGTGAATGATGAAGTTATATTCTGTGGTGCGAAAGCGTTTGGCGTTGGTAGAGCAAAAATGAGCGGGTGGGAGATGGTAGAATCTCGTAGGGGTGCGGCCGTGCAGGTACGGGCGGTAGAAGGAACCAAATAATTGGTATTTGTGAAATTGAGCATGTTCATCACCCCCTATTTATTGACCTTTGACCATTTCCAAACATAATAGCAACCAATGAAAGTAAACAGCAAAGATACAATACCTGCGAAATAGAAAACGGCATTTATCCCGGAATAATCCATCACAACACCAGACATTAAAGGAGCAATTATTATACCGAGACTTATTATACTACTAAATATACCCATCCAGGAGCCAATCCCCACCTTTCTACCGATTACTACGGCGATTAAATATACCCATAGTTTTGCCTTCTTTTCCCTCCTGGGCTATCTCTCCTGCATAAGCCAGGGCAACGGGAATAACCATTCCTGCAGCCAGACCATGCACTAATCGTACTGCTGTGAGTGTATATTCATTATGGGCCGGGAGATAAAGGAGGGAAATCACGGCAAGAAGCAGCAGCCCTGATGCGATGAAAATCCTTCTTCCATATCGCAGCAAATATAGAAAAGAACAGGGTAGACAAGGACCGCTTTTCCATATCATTACATCAAAGGTTGCACTATATAAAACTTTCGGTCAATCCAGGGGGCATATGCTTTTTATAGTCTAATGTTCAGGTTATTGTATTATATCACTTATTCTAAGGCGGTTAAGATGAACAGTGGCATAACTACGGAAGAGGCAAAGAGTATAGATATAGAAGAACTATTAAAAAAACTCTCAGCAGATAAAAAGGGTCTTTCCGCTTCGGAATCAAAAGACCGACTCCAAAAGTATGGTTATAACGAAATCACGGAAAAAAAGGAAAGCAGGGTGCTCAAACTTATGGGCTATTTCTGGGGACCGATTCCCTGGATGATTGAGGTTGCAGCCGTTCTGTGTGTAATTATACATCACTGGGATGATTTCTATGTCATATTCGCACTGCTGCTGTTAAACGCAGTGATTGGATTTTGGCAGGAAAACAAGGCAGATAATGCCATTGAGTTATTAAAACAAAAACTGGCACTGACAGCGCGGGTATTGCGTGATGGTAAATGGTCAGAAGTGCCAGCTCGGGAACTTGTTCCGGGAGATATTGTACGTGTGCGCCTGGGTGATATTATCCCAGCCGATGTAAAACTCACAGATGGCGATTACTTGCAGGTAGATGAATCCGCACTGACTGGCGAATCCCTGCCCGTGGAAAAGCATCTTTCCGATGTTGCCTACTCTGGGGCAGTTGTTCGGCAGGGGGAAATGAATGCGCTGGTAGTTGCCACCGGGATGAACAGTTATTTTGGCAAGACCGCCAAGCTGGTATCGGAAGCCAAGACCCAAAGTCATATCCAGAAGGTCATCATAAAAATCGGGAATTACCTGATTTATCTTGCTATTGCAATGGTAGCGATCATTTTCATTGCTGCATTTATTCGTGGTGAGAGCTTTCCGGAAACCCTTAAGTTTGCGCTTGTTCTTCTCGTTGCCGCGATACCAGTAGCATTGCCTGCGGTACTATCCGTTTCTATGGCAGTTGGCGCTGTAAACTTGGCGAAAAAGAAAGCAATCGTTAGCAAACTGGCGGCAATTGAAGAAATAGCTGGCATGGACATCCTGTGTTCAGATAAAACCGGCACCCTTACAAAAAATGAGCTGACCCTGGCTGACGTGGTGCCTGTCGCAGGATTCACGGATAACGATGTGCTGCTCTATGCCACGCTGTCGTCCCGGGAGGAAGACAAGGACCCCATTGACAGTGCAATAATCACAAAAACTCAGCAAGTAATTCCAGAATCACCCCGTAGCTATAAGGCAATCGAATTTAAACCCTTTGATCCGGTTTCAAAACGCACGGAAGCTACGGTAGAAAGTGCTGACGGTAACCGTTTCAAAGTAACTAAAGGTGCACCTCAAGTTATCTTGTCACTTGCCGTTGATAAAGAGAGTGTTCAAGCTAAAGTGGAGGAAGGCGTAAACGCGTTTGCAACCAAAGGGTATCGCACAATTGGAGTAGCTATGACGGATGCAGGAGGGCGTTGGCAATTTGTTGGGCTTATTCCTCTTTACGATCCGCCTCGTGAGGATTCAAAGCAAACCCTTGATACAGCGGAATCCATGGGCGTGGACGTCAAAATGGTCACAGGAGACCATGAAGCAATTGCAAAGGAAGTAGCACGGCTGGTGGACCTGGGCACCAATATAATGCCCGCAGCCACCTTGCTGGATAAATCAGACAGCGAAGCCGAGCGTATGGTAGAAGATGCCGATGGGTTTGCCCAGGTTTTCCCTGAACATAAGTACCGTATTGTCGAACTGCTCCAGAAAAAACAGCATATCGTTGGTATGACCGGGGATGGTGTCAATGATGCCCCTGCACTAAAAAAAGCGGATGCAGGAATTGCCGTTGCTGGTGCCACGGATGCAGCGAAATCGGCGGCTGATATTGTTCTTACCGAACCAGGACTTTCAGTGATTATTGACGCCATCAAGGAAAGCCGCAAAATATTCCAGCGTATGAACAGCTATGCCATCTACCGTATCGCAGAGACCATGCGAATATTGTTCTTCATCACGCTTACCATACTTATTTTTAACTTTTATCCTATTACTGCGCTAATGATTGTTTTGATAGCACTGTTAAACGATGCCCCTATTATGACAATAGCCTATGACAATGTTCGATATCACAATGAGCCGGAGAAATGGAATATGCGGCATGTTTTAGCCATGGCTGCTCTGTTAGGGGTAATTGGTGTTATCTTTTCATTCGGACTATTCTTATATGCAGAGCAAGTTTTGCATCTCCCGAGGGAAATAATACAGCCTTTTATATTCCTGAAACTTGCGGTTGCAGGGAACTTAACCATATTCCTGAGTCGTACCCGCGGGCATTTCTGGTCTATTAGACCAGGAAGCGCTCTGCTCTGGTCTGCCGTGGGTACCAAGCTATTGGCGACACTGATAGTTGTGTACGGGTTCCTTGTCCCAGCTATTGGTTGGGAGCTTGCCTTGCTTGTTTGGGGATGGGCATTGGTAGAGTTCGTGGTAACGGACTTCATAAAAGTCCCCGTATTCAAGAGATTTTAGATGCCTCCAATTTAGAGTTTTTAAAGTGTGAATTCAAAAAATAAATAGGCGGGAAGATTCAAGTTTAGTCAGAGCGGGAGTGGATGAGCAAGTGTTTTCAAACCTGGAAACGGTACTAAAAGAACTTGGAAGTATTTTTGTTATGCTTGGAGTCCTCATGTTCTCATTGCTCGTGGTCGCTTATGTCTTCGGAGAGCTTTACGTGATAATAAAACCGTTATTACTCACCGCCTTTATAGCCATAGCCGTTGGATTATTGCTTAGATATTCTTTCAGGCATGCGAAAGAGCCGGAGTTTAAACACGCAATGGTCTGTGTAGCATTGGTGTGGCTGGTCCTTCCCGCACTCAGCTCGCTCCTCTTCATTATGATAGAAGATATGGGCCCATTGGATTCTTTCTTTGAAGCGATGTCCGGCTGGACAGGAACAGGTTTGACGATGATTGCGCATCCTTCCTCGCTTACACACACGATGCAGTTCTGGAGAAGTCTAATGCAGTGGGTAGGCGGCGTAGGTGTGATTGTTTTGATGCTCTCTATTCTGGCACATCCTGGAACAGGGACATTCGCATTGTATAAAGCAGAAGCGAGAGTGGAGAAAATAAAACCGAGCGTTATATCCACTGTGAGGATGACATGGTGGATCTATCTCATTTTAACCGCTTTTGGCATACTTTTATTCTTCTTCGCCGGCATGAAGCCCTGGGAAGCGCTAAACCATGCAATGACCGCCATAGGGACTGGAGGTTTCACTATAACAGACAAAAGCATGGCTGGCTATAACAACTCTCTTATCGAATTGGCAGTCATTCCGGTGATGATTTTAGGTGCTTTACCTTTTTTAGTGTATTATAAAGTACTAAAAGGAAATTTTAAAGCGCTTTTCAAAGACATGCAATGTAGAGCTTTTGTAGTTATTTTGTTTATCCTACTAGGTTCTCTATTTGCCATTAATTACTCATTATACGGTAATGTTTTTAGCTGCCTCCGTTATTCCTCTTTTCAGCTTATATCCGGACTGACTTGCACGGGGTTCCAGACAACAAGTGTGCACGAATGGTCAGGGACTGGGCTGCTTATCGTGTGTATGAGTATGATAATAGGAGGGGGGGCAGGATCCACGGCTGGTGGGGTGAAGCTAATAAGAGCAGTAATAACATATAAATGGATAAGATGGTCATTACGGAAGAATTTTTTGCCGCCAAGAGCATTAATGCCACTCAAATTTGGAGATCGGGTATTACAAAGGGAAGAAATAGTTAAAATAGTCGCAGACACGAGTTTGATTATTGTCCTCTGGCTTCTATTCTTGTTTGTAGGGATCTGTGTGTTGTCGTTAGTGGTAGGTTCACAATTTCAGTTGAGTGACGTCATATTTGAAGTCGCTTCTGCGCAAGGGAATGTCGGGTTGTCTACCGGGATAACAAATGCAGGGATGTCTTGCATTGGTAAAGTAATGCTGATATTAAACATGTGGATAGGTCGTCTGGAGATAATCCCTGTTTTGATGCTCCTTAGGGTTCTTGTTAAAGGGTTTGAGCCTATATAGAAAATGGTGTAATTGCTCAATATATGTCCGCCTACATCTTGCCATGTCGTAAAATCGAAAATAACAGCCCCAAAGCCATTATTCCCGCTCCAAGAAAGCCAATGATACCAATAAGAGGTATTTCATGCCATTTCGGTGGAACACCAGAAAGAACAATAAGGGCAGAACCTATCACGAGAGAAGCCAGAACAATTGCAAACACCATACGATTGTTAGTCTGATCGAGGGTTTTTAGCATCGGGTCAAGACCCTTATGCTCAAATTTAATCTTTGCCTCACCTTGTTTTACCTGTGTTAATATGTCGCGTGCCTCTGAGGGCAGGTCCCGCAACAGCA
The DNA here is from genome assembly GCA_034660415.1 of Methanobacteriota archaeon. Lineage (GTDB taxonomy): Archaea > Halobacteriota > Syntropharchaeia > Alkanophagales > Methanospirareceae > Methanophaga. The sequence goes on from JAYEJE010000161.1 coordinate 8,605, forward strand.
AGTGTGCTTCGTGGGCGGAGATGTAGAACTCTTCGATTACCTTTCGGGGGCTCATGCGTTCCATAATTAACTTTTTGGCGAACGGTTCGGCGTGTTTCACTGTATTAAATTCGGGGTCCAGTTCTCTGCCCACACTCTCAATGGTCACCAGTGCTTTTGCGAGCAGGTAGAAATCCCGAGGTCCTTCCAGACGATGCTCTTCACCCACCCTTGCAATACGGTGTAGAAGACTTCCTATTTCGAGTTCTTTTAGTGTATCAAAGGCATAGAGTTCAATAAGTTCGGCAATATCAGATTCTAACTTCTCGCTATCCACAATTTGCTCATACTTGAATAATTTCAAAACAGTTTTCGTGATTTTACTTTCATCTTTATTTACAATCCCAAAGAGAAGGTCAGCCAGGTCTTCTCGATGACGTGCAGACAGAGACCCCATCATTCCGTAATCTAAGAAACAAATGACATTGTCTTTCAACACATTGATGTTACCAGGATGGGGGTCGGCGTGAAAAAAGCCGTGTTCAAATATCTGTTTCAGAACAAGGTCTGCACCTCGTGCTGCTACAACTTTTGGATCAATTCCATACTCTTGCTCTCTTGCTCCTGTAATCTCCGAGACCTTTATCCCACCAATAAACTCCATCGTCAAGACTTTACTTGAAGAAAAATCGCGATAGACCTGAGGCACG
>JAYEJE010000162.1:0-1714 GCA_034660415.1 Methanobacteriota archaeon
AACCCGTGTCAACTTTTGTTCACGTTGTCGAAAAGATAGTCGACTGGCAGATACATCAACTTCTCCTTTAGCTCTTCCCAGAGCAACTTAAACGCTTTCTTCTCCTCTTTTTTTACATCGCCTTTTTCCATTTTCGCCAATTTACACTTCGTCCTCAGTTCAAAGAATCGTTCCGGGAATATCTCTTCCTTCACCCGGATCGTGACTAAATCGTTAGTGGACTTCCGTGTGAATGTGTAGACGTAGTTATCTGCCGTAATATTTACTATGTCTGCTCCTTCGTCAATTGTAAGGTCTTCTGTTGAACCCAACATGTACTCAAAGGTCATCACGTGCCCGTTGGATGGATGTCTGGAGTTAATTTTCACGTCACCTCGACGCGGTGTCAGCGCTCTCTCCCCTTTTTCCGGATATGCGTAACTGAGGTTCTGCAGCAGCCCTGGGATTTTTCTACCCGTGAAATACCCTTCGCTGACCATTAGCGGAACCACAAGGGGATGTGACGTCGTGGAAACATTCTGCACTACCGCTCTTACTAAGAGGTTAGATTCATTATCTGTTCCGTGTGCAACAAGTACGATGGTTTCATTGGCGGGATCTTCGATTAACGCAGCAGCGTGATCCACCAAGAGATCTGCAATCGCCCAGTGGTCATCAATAGCATTTGTAAGTACGATCTTCGTTTGTGTATCAACGGGAACGAGTTCTTCTTCCTCCGCTTCTCCTCCGCCGTGGTGCTGCTTTGCTGTTACTTCCATTGCGCTTACTGTCCGGGCTACCGGCATGTAGGAAACGCGGTATCGCCCTTCAAGAGATACGATAGATCGTTCCAGCTCTTCTCCTTCGACAAATACTCGTCTACTCATCATGCTCATCGTCGGCAGTTCCTCGCGCAGCCCAAGCACGTACTCGATCTCGCCAATGTGCCCGCTGTGTGATGATATGAACAGCGGCACTGCGATAATCTTTGTAACGCCCGCTTCATCGAGTTTGTCCACTGCAATGTTTATCGTCTCGTTCTCCTCAACAGGTGCCTCTTCGATCCGAGTAAACGTGCCTTCCCATTTTGCCAGCACGACACCAGTTGTATTTTTCGCTATCCAGATCTTTACCGTGGTATTATCATTAACAAAAGTCTCTCTCTCTCTCTCCTCGCAGGTAACATTCTCCATGATGTCCAACTCGGGAAGACCGTCCATTTCATAAGTGCTACCATAGCCATTTGGCAGTAAATCATAACAGAAAAAGAGTCTTGTTAGGGATACAAAAATATATCCCTAAAAATACTCGGTTTTGGCTAAAAAACCGAAAAAGGTTAGGAATTTTGGAAAAAATGCCCCTGTACCTCTAATCTGTGCCCGACAGATATATTAAATATGCTGATAGTATCTGTCTGCCAGTTGGCTTACTTGACGGATGGAGTTCCAAGTCATTATACGCCTGAACTGCCATCAAATCCTTTCTGCATCTTCTATCATGTATCTTCAGCCGTACCCACGTACTATTTATACACGTAATACATATGTAGTATAGGTCCTTGTGTCCCTGCATAGTAATAGGCAAGGACATAAGCGCCATAAAAACAAGAAGGAGGTGATAAAAAGAAAATGTTAGAAGAACTACAAATAGCTTTTGCAAAAGTTGCCTTTTTCGATACATTACTTGCGGTAGTTGGAGCGATAATACTTCTGATAATTGGATTGATTGTAGGGCG
>JAYEJE010000163.1:0-9217 GCA_034660415.1 Methanobacteriota archaeon
GGCTGTGAAATCTTGGGCTACCAAGAGGATGAGCTTATAGGTAGGAACTGGTTTGACCTTTTGGTTCCTAAGAGAATAAGAGGTGAAATAAGAGAGGTCTTTCGTAAACTGATGGCTGGAGATATTGAGCCAGTTGAATACTATGAGTATACAATATTAACGAAGGATGGAGAGGAAAGATTAATTGTGTTTCACAACACGGTGATTAGAGACAAAAACAGTCAGACAGTCGGAGTTTTGTTTTCAGGTGAGGACATCACCGAGCGGAAGCAGGCGGAGGACGAAGTAAAGGAATCCCGTGTGTTTCTTGCTGCCGTTATCGAAAACATCCCTGACCCCATCTATATCAAGGACAGGAAGTTCCGCTTCGCGGAGGTCAACAAGGCGTTTTTAGACCAACATAAAGTTGCCAAGGAAGAAATAATAGGGACAACGAGATTTCGGGAAACCGATGCGGAAATATTTAAAACTGGAAGGAAATTAGATATCCCTGAACAACGCTATCGCGATGCTGAAGGAAATCAACACAGGACTCATATCAAAAAAGTTCCTTTAACTGACGAATCAGGCGAAATAACACATGTTCTGACAATAAGCCGAGATATAACAGAGCGCAAGCGTGCGGAGGAACAAATCAAAGCATCACTCAGGGAAAAAGAGGTGCTGTTGAAGGAGATCCATCACCGCGTAAAGAACAACATGCAGGTAATTATAAGCCTTCTCAATCTCCAATCCAAACATGTCAAGGATAAGTACGATTTGGAGATATTCAAAGATAGTCAGAATCGTATAAAGTCAATGGCGCTAATTCACGATAAATTATATCAATCTAAGGACCTAGCAAGTATTGATTTCGCTGAATATATCGAAAACCTGGCAAGTCATTTATTCAATACGTATAGTGTTAGTTCGCCAGCCATTAAATTAGTGGCGGATATAAAAGATGTTCCACTGGACATTAATACCGCAATCCCCTGTGGTTTGATTATCAACGAACTTATTTCAAATTCTTTGAAGTATGCATTTCCCGATGGCCAGGAAGGGGAGATTCGGATCAAGTTGTACGCGAGTAAAGACGATACCTTCACTTTGATTGTTTGTGATAATGGTATAGGTCTCCCGGAAGATTTGGATTTCAGAAACACAGAATCTATGGGTTTACAAGTGGTAGTTGCCTTGGTAGAACAGCTTAAAGGCACAATAGCACTGGATAGAAGCGAAGGGACTGCATTTAAGATTGTATTCAAGAAAGCATAATATCCAACGGAAATTAATTATTGTATTTATTTTATTTAACTACCTTTATTTCTCACATTCAAAATGGTAGGGGATAGAGTATAAGATGAAAGAAGGAAGCACTCACGGAGACGCTAAAAGGATAATAGAGGTCTTTGATACGACATTGAGGGATGGAGAGCAAACACCTGGGATTTCTTTTACTAAAGAGCAGAAGAGAACGATTGCAAGGCGGTTGGACACGCTGGGTGTGGACATAATAGAAGCGGGAACGCCGATTACGTCTAAGGAGGAGAAGGAGGTAGTTAAGTATATCTGTGATGAGGGACTTTCGGCAAAGATATGTGGGTTAGCAAGGGTCTTAACGCAGGATATAGATGCCTGCATTGATTGTGGGGTTGACATGATCCATATATTCGCGCCCACCTCCGTGATTCAGCGTGAGCACACGACAAAGAAGAGCGAAGCGGAAGTACAAGAGCAGACCTATGAGATGACGAAGTATGTCAAAGCACATGGATTTATCTGTATGTTCTCTGCAATGGATGCTACACGGACGAGTTTAGATTATCTAACGGAGATATACAAAACAGCAGAAGAAGCAGGCGCCGACATCTTAAATGTGCCTGATACTGTGGGCGTACTAGACCCTTTCGCCATCTTCGAGCTTATAGAAGCGATAGAGCGTGTGGTGAAGACTCCGATTAGCATACACTGCCACAATGACTTTGGTCTTGCGGTGGCGAACAGTTTAGCGGCAGTGAAGGCGGGTGCTTCGGAAGTTCAAGTTTCTGTGAATGGGATAGGAGAAAGAGCGGGAAATGCGGACCTCGCTGAGACAGTGATGGGTTTGAACGCGATATATGGACTAAAAACAAACATAAAGACCGAGTTTCTATTTGAGACGGCGAAGCTTATTGAACGTTTAACCGGCATAGAACTCCCGGTAAACAAGCCAATAGTGGGTGATAATGCCTTTTCTCACGAATCCGGGATACATGCGCACGGTGTAATAGAGAAGAGCGATACCTTTGAGCCTGGTATAATGACGCCGGAGATGGTAGGGCATAGGAGACGGATTGTTCTTGGGAAGCATACAGGCAAGCACTCTGTATTGAATAAATTATCAGAAATCGGGATGTCACCCACAAAAGAGCAAATTGATGAGATTCTCGAACGGGTAAAGGAACTTGGTGTAAGCGGTAAACAAGTCACCGATGATGACCTATATACAATAGCAGAAGTTGTAACCGGCGAAGTATCACTGCATGAACGTATAGTGACGCTAAAGGAACTCTCGGTTATGACCGGGAATAATTTGATACCGACAGCATCGCTGAAAGCAGTAGTGCGGGGGAAAGAATGCAAGAGCGCGCAGATGGGTGTTGGGCCTGTGGATGCGGCGATAAAAGCTATTCAGGAGATAATAGGCGGTGAAATAGGTGGCGACATCGAACTTAAAGATTTTAGGATAGAGGCGATAACCGGCGGTTCCAATGCACTCGCGGAGGTAATCGTGGGTGTGGCGAAGGGAGGAAGAATGGTAACCGCGAGGGGTGTGCGAGAAGATATTGTAATGGCTTCTGTAGAGGCAATTGTCAATGCGGTGAATCGGTTGATGCAGAGCTGATGCGATTTATTTACCGCCGAGAGCGCCGAGAGCGCAGAGATGATGGAAACGGAGAGACATAACCGGATAACGGAACGCATTATTGGCGCTGCTATAGAGGTACATCGCGCCCTGGGCCCGGGTCTTCTAGAGTCGGCTTATGAGGCTTGTCTGGCTTTCGAGCTGGTACAACGAGGTCTTAAGGTGGAACAGCAGAAGCCCCCTGCCCGTGGTCTATCGGGAGGTGAAGCTGGATTGTGGCTACCGCCTGGACCTTCTTGTCGAAGAAACGGTCATTGTTGAGATTAAGGCGGTTGATCGCCTGACACCAATTTATCAGGCCCAATTGCTCTCCTACCTGAGACTTTCCGGCTACAAAGTCGGCTTACTGATCAACTTTAATGTAAAGGTTCTGAAGAACGGCATACGCCGGGTGGTGAACAACTTTCCAGATGCCTCTGCGCGCTCCGCGTGCTCTGCGGTAAATAAATAGGATTAACTTGACATTGTTAGTTTAACCGCAGAGTTCACAGAGAGCGCTGAGGATATAGGAGGGAGATAGGTCCATATGTCCCCTTCACAACCGGAACCAATTATATTATCCCTAGATATGTTGGTAAAAAGTTCCCAATACAATCTGCACATGAAACTTTCTCTGCGAACTCAGCGTGCTCTGCGGTAAATGAAATGTGACTGACCATGTCAAGTCAGTAAACAAAAGCTAGTAATTGCCCACCTATGCCATTCTCAATCGCTTTTTCATGTGACATCACCCCTTTTGAGGTTGTAATTACAAGCATACCGAAATCCCTTGCGGGGAGTAGTCTCTTCTCCCATTTCTCATATTCATTTGCACGGACGTAAAACCGTGGTTTTATCGCATTGCAATCATTTATCTTACCACCAAGCTTCACCTGAAAGATACCCGATTTCCCATCTTCTACGAATCCAAACTCCTTTATATACCCGCCTTCTTGCATTACACCCAGTACATTACCTATCAGCTTTGAAGCGGGTTTTATCACGCATTCCATCTTCCCGACTCTCTCTGTATTCTTTATGTGCGAAAGCGCATCTGCAAGCAGATCATTTAGCGACATTTTTTTTTCTCCCTTTTTTTAGCTTTACTTCTTTTGGTAACTCATTTATTTAAGAAAAGGTTTTAGTTATACTTCCTAAATCCGATATCCCTCGCTATCTCTCGGAAGCACTGACGACAGAGATAAAGCCCATATCTACGAATCAGGCCTCTGCTCCTACCACATCGTCTGCATGCGTTCGCGCCTCGTCCAAATTTCTTCTTCCGCTCTTTTACCATTTTACTTCACCTTTCTCTTACTTCACCATATCCTCTGTTTCATCACCTGTGCGCAGATAGTTCACTGCTATCATCACCCAAATGTCCTATCACGCCGTACTACTTAAAAAGATTTGTGACACTCTCTTATCCCTTAGGCATCATAAGTATAAAAACATGTAGCTATAATTCATCCACCCAAAATCTTCTCCAAATCTGCATAAAACTGTATCACTAGCTTGGTCACCTCATTATCTTCACACAACGTAAACGTCCTTATCTGCTTACCTAATTTGGCCTCTTTCACGATATTCAAATCTAAAAGCGGCTCGATTACACGTGCAACACTGGAATGAGAAAGCCCGGTCACCTCTGCGATTCCCGAAAGATACGTTGTCATGCCCCGATTTGTTATTAGGTGTTCCAAAACAATAAGCTGCGCATTGCTTCCGAATATCTTTCCAAGTCCGTCCATATTTACACCTTTAGCATATATATCTATATTTAAATTATTTGTTTTTATTAAAGCATAGCGATGAATGGCCATATTAGCTAATATTTTTTATTGGTAATTATACGACCTAGATAGAGAAAAAAAGGCACTAAAACAGATGGAAACCGAAGAAATCAGTCTGAAACGGGAACTCCAAAGAAAGGTGGTGCACGTCACCTCACTACTGATAGTTGCAGGCTATTACATTCTGCCCAAAGCGGCAGTATTGCTGATAATGACTTTGTTTTTGATACTATTCCTGGAGATCGAGTTTGTCAGGATAGATCTCAAGCTAAAGTTGCCATTATTTCATAAACTATACAGAAAGAAGGAAGAGGATACATTGAGCGGTAACGTCTTCTTCCTCATAGGTGCTATAATAGCCATTAGCGTATTTTCCAAGGAGATTGCCATAGCCGCTATACTGATGACCACGTTTGGAGACGCAGCAGCAGCATTATTCGGCAAGAGGTTCGGCAGGACCTGGATACCAAAATTGAAGAACCGGGCTGTTGAAGGTTGCATGGCGGAGTTTGCCGTGGATCTGCTCATAGGGTTCGTCTTCCTAGGCTCATGGCCGTTGATACTAGTGATGGCAGGGACAGCGACAATAGTCGAGACCGTAGTGGAGAAGATAGATGATAACCTGCTAATACCGTTATTCGCAGGTTTTAACGCCCAAATCATTAGTTATATACTCTCTCGGGGATACCTGTCTTCTGTGCCATAATAACCCGATGGTTCTCGTGGTTCATAATTCGTAATTCATAATTATTCACGCCTTTGCCATCTTAAATTTTATCTTAAAGGTCGTTCCTTTATTGTTGAATCCTTCGGCATTCATTACCGCATCTTCTTCATCATTTTACCCATCGGAATCCCCTTCATCATCGGCATATTCCCCCTACCAGAGGATATACTCTTCATCATCTTCTGCATCATACGATGATATTTTATCAATTCGTTTACCTCAGCAGTACTCGTGCCCGAGCCATGCGCTATTCTTCTTAGCCTAGACCCGCTTATTATCTTCGGCTCAGTCAGCTCTTCCTCGGTCATCGAATCCATCATCACCTTGAAACACTTCAATTTATCCTCCGTTATTTGAGACATGCTATCATTGATGTCTACACCAAGCCCACCCAAAGGTAGCATCTGCATTATCTTTTTAAACGGGCCCATCTTTTTCAACGCTTCCAGCTGCATATACAAATCCTTTAACGTGAATTTACCCTTCAAGATGTCAACATCCACATCCTCTGGATTTAAGCTCTCCTCCGCCATTGCTATTAATGACTTTATGTCGCCCATCCCCAGCAGGCGAGAGATGAAACCGTCCGATTCAAATTTCTCAAAGTCATCTACCGTCTCACCAGTGCCAATAAATGCAACTCCGGAATCAGTTTCGGCGACAGCAGAAAGTGCACCACCGCCTTTTGCTGTTCCATCCATCTTAGTTATTATAATGCCTGTAATCCCAATTGCATCGTCAAATGCTTTCGCCTGCACCGATGCCTGCTGCCCTATGCTCGCATCCAGAACAATGAACCGCTGTTCAGGCTTTGTTGCCTTTTCTATGTCCATTATCTCGTCTATCATTTCCGGCTCAAGTGCGTGCCTGCCCGCAGTATCGATTATCTTAATATCATACTTATCAAATTCCTTCACACCGCTAGTTACTATCCGCAGGACATTCCTATCTTCTGGCGGACCGTCATAAAAAGGAACGCCGATTTTATCACACAATTGCCTTAACTGGTCAGATGCCCCGGGTCGGTAGACATCGGCACAGATAACCGCGGGTTTTAAACCCTTCTTTTGGAAATACCGTGCTAGTTTCGCGCACGAGGACGTTTTTCCGGCGCCATGCAAGCCAACCATCATTATTTTCTGCTGCTTTAACGGGACCTCAACGCCCTTGCCGATAATGTTTATCAGCTCTTCATATACTACCTTAATCACATGCTCGCGCGGATTCAAAACCATCTTCTCCTTCAAACTGCGCTCTCTTATGCGGTCTGAAAGCTCCTTCACCAATGAAATCTTAACATCCGCCTGTATCAATGCCCGCTGAATGTCACGCACAAGCTCATCTACCGTTCGCTTATCTATCCGCTTCGCCTTCGCTATCTTCCGAATCGATTCCTTCAACGAACTGCTTAACTTACCTAACATTTCCGTTTGTAATGTAGTTGCTTCTTCTATTTATTTTTGATTGCATATAAAGTATAACTTCTACCTATTTAGGACGCAGATTTACACAGATTTAATTTCTTCTGCGTTAATCTGCGTTAATCGGTGTCAACAATTTATTTTCTTGTATTGGATTTTGTTTAGGATTTAGAGTTTAGTGCTTAGGATTTAATAAGCGTTCTGGTACAATATCAGCGGAAACTTTACCGGTAATAGCATATCGATAAAGCGATGCTTTTAGCACGCCTTGTGCTGCAATGCCTAAACAGGCAATGATTATCCAGTATAATAGCGCAATAATAAAACCTACCAGTAATCCGTCCACATATAAGCCCACGGCAATAGGTATTAGCCCAATAAGAGCTAATGGGACTAAAATGAGCTCCAAACCGAAATAACCTATAAAAGTTTCACCCCAGGTATCTTTGAACACATAGGCACTTCTTTTAATCGCTTTAGATACCGGTAAATTCTCGTAGATATATACAGGAATAACGAAAAAAGCAGCCATTGTCCATGCAAACCCTATTAGCGAAATAACGATTTGTCCAAGTATTCCTGCACGTTCTCTAATGGCACTTAGTATTACCCCCACAGTTGCCGCGATAAGTGCCCAACCCGCAATAGCGCGGAGGTTCTTATTAGCGATCCTAAATCCATCTTTAATAGTTGGATTTCCACTCTCTAGTCTAATTGTCGCACAACCAATTATTGCAGTGTTGAAATATATCCCGATGAAATAGAGGACGAGATACATTATGAAAAGCAATACAATGGTTAGCGGTGAATGTTCTGATAACCCGCCAAAAAATATGCTACCAACAAAGGTTAATCCTATTAGAATCATCAAGATCCCGGAAAATATCGGGAACATAAGTAGTTCCTTATCTTTTCGTATTACCGTTAAACAATTCTTCAACAGTTCCCAGCTACTACCTATTCGACCTGGCATAAAAAATTATATCCGTCACCCGGACCCCCATGTTATGAGCATTTGTTTATTAGATGTAATTGTTATAAAGTATATGTATCGTTTTCGTTTTGTATTTGACGATATGAAAAACTTTTTCTGGGACTATTCGCTAGGTGGAGATTGTGCATCGGCTGGCCCGTGCTAAACATGACCCGTAAGAGGTCGAGTATTTGACTGGGCTGGACCAAGCGGCTATCAAAATGCTCCCATGAGAGCGGATGGATGCTTGCCGCGTAGAGCCAATGCACAGGAGGTAACCACCATGTGGTATATAGGAATAGATGTACATAAAAAGATGTGTAACGCATGCATAAAGGATCTGGAAGGGAACATACAGAAAGAACTTGAATTCCCAAACAAGAGCACAGGAACGGATAAGCTACTTGAAGCTATCGAAGGACGAGAAGCAAAAGCAGTAATAGAGAGCACAGGAAACATGTGGCTGAGGCTTTACCTAGGGCTTGAAGAAGCAGGTGTGAATGTAGTATTAGCCAATCCAAAGAAGACAAAGGCGATAGCCGAGGCGAAGCTGAAGAATGATAAAGTAGACGCCCGCACACTGGCAGACCTGCTGAGAGCGAAACTGATAGCCCACTGTTATGTCCCGCCGGAGTCAGTAAGGGAATTGAGGAGTCTGGTAAGACACAGGATAACCATAACGAGAGATATGACAAGAGTAAAGAACAGGATACACGCGATTCTAGACAAGTACGAATTAGAATTCACGGGTACGGACATGTTTGGAAAGGCCGGGATGATGTGGTTGAGGGGCATAACCAGTAAGCTAACAGAATTGGATCAGTTCATCTTTGATGCGGAACTACGGCATGTTGAGACCTTGAAGGGTTTGATAAAAGAAGTGGAAACGAGAATAGCAAAAGAATCGGCAGAGAGTGAAGATGTAAAACTACTCATGGGTATTCCTGGAGTGAATTACTACACAGCACTACTACTAACGAGCGAGATAGGCGATTTCAGCAGGTTTTCAAGCGCAAACAAGCTTGTCAGTTGGTTAGGTTTGGCGCCAAGGGTTCATCAGAGTGCGAATACGATCTACAACGGCAGAATAACAAAAGAAGGGTCACCGAGGGTGAGGTGGGCTCTGGTACAAGCAGCTCGATCTGCAGTTCGGTGGGACGATCATTACAGGACAAAGTATCAAAGAATTAAGGAAAGACGAGGAGATGGAAAGGCAATAGTGGCAATAGCAAGAGAAATCACAGTGGCGATGTATCATATGATCAACCGAAAAGAGGGATATCGATTTAGCACCGATTCGTTTAAAACCGAAAAACTTAAAAAGCTTGAAGGCGAAAGTAAAAAATGGGCAAAGATGATGGAAGTGCCTGCAGGAGGTATGAATGCATAAGGAAATAAAGGCTCTACGCATGCAGTGTACCGATGCAAACGCTCCGC
>JAYEJE010000164.1:0-1704 GCA_034660415.1 Methanobacteriota archaeon
GTCTCACCACAACATCATCGATTTTATCGCCCTCAAAAAGCTCTAAAGTAACGTTACCGACCGCATAACTCATTACACCCATAGGATTCTCTCCTGCTGCATACCCGGTGAGTGTATAATTACCGGTTGGAAGGTTCTTGAACCTGAAGTAGCCGCCCTCGCAAGTTGTTGTCGTAGGGGCTGATTCCTGATAGGCATAATCGTCCAAACTGTCCTCATAACCGGTGATAAGAACGGTTATGCCAGGAATGCCCACATAATTTGGACCCATTAAGATTCTAGCGTTCCCTCTGATAGACCCGGTCCCGGAGAGTGCAGAAGAGTTGTAAGAACCAGTAGCGTTCTTGGCAGCGTTTAAAGCTTCCTCCGTGGCCTGATCCACGCTTGCATTGATTGTCACACACTCGATATGCTCGCCCTCGCCAAGTGTAACTGTTACAGTGCCAAGGGCATTGCCCCTCCCGCTTTCTATATACGCAGAGAGTATATAGGTGCCAGAAGAGAGATTGACGAAACAAAACGCTCCATCTGCACCTGTCTGCGTGCTGATTGGAAGGGACGTAACTAAGTCCACTTCCGACTGTGCCTGTGCGACCACAAATGGCGTAAATATCTGCGCCATGAACAACACCAATATAAACAATACGGCTAACCGCCTGCTATTCTTCTCCATCATTTTCACCTCAGAACTGGTAAGATCAGAAACGGTATATAAAGCTTTCTATTTTTTATATTTGGATAAGAAATATAATCCAATTTGCTAAGAAAGTAGAGAACTGATCCCTATTCTCATAATACTATAGAGGAAGATGAAAGAGAAACTACGAGATTCCACCGAGAAATAAAGTTCAAGAAAGAATAAATTTTGATAATCGGACGCAGATGAACGCAGATAATCAGGATTTTAAATATTTTGGGGGTTTAGTTGACGGATGAGATTATTAGAACCTTCTATCGAGTTTCACGTCCCATTTTCTGGCACATATATCACCTCTCCCGTTTCTAACCGGTACGCAATCCCCAATTTATGACCTTGACCACCAGCCAGTTCTTCTGTCATGTTCATCACCTTAATCTCCTGCCCTTTTTTGATAATCACCTGCATGTTCTCTTTTCCGGGATTCTTCACGATGGTTATATCCGCAGTTGGGTTCAAGAGTTCAGGCACACTCGCTGAAAATACCAGTGCAATGAGGAGTGCAACTGCAAAGACCATTGCAGCGTCAAACAGGTTCGCCACCCCACCCAGCGGGTCTTCCTCTTCATCCAGAATTAACCGCCTTCTCCGCCTTCTCATCTCAATACCTCCACTACGTATTCCATATCACTCAAATCCTGTGTGTACCATCTCTTTTTAACTACTACGATTGCGTACGCTATACCACCTGTGAGGAGCCCGAGGACTGTTGTGCTGAACGCAACAACCATATTAGTTGCAAGCTGCTGGATGTCTCCAGAGGTGAGCCCCATTAGTGCAGGTCCTAAGGGTATCAATGTACCCATTAATCCAAACATAGGCCCCAGCTTTGCAACTAATCGCGCCTTTTCCAGCTCTTTTGTTATCCTTAGCTCATAGTCCTGAAGCAACTTCTCCGCTTCGACCGAAAATTTAGTCTCCCGTAGTGACTCCACAAGATCGACAATGAAATTTTTTAGAAGGTCATTGGAGCCACTGGCATTCAGAACATCAGCCGCTTTATTGTA
>JAYEJE010000165.1:0-1700 GCA_034660415.1 Methanobacteriota archaeon
GATAGTCTGGACGAACTGGGTAGAATACGAAAAACCACTCTCGATTTTGGGGGCGAAAGTCGTGATAAAATTTCTGTGCTCACTAAAGAGCAAAAGGAGATTATTGAAAAGTTGGAGTTTGCAGATGCGCTCTTTTAGGGTTGTAGCCTATACAACGCTGAAAGTCAGGTTAGAATTATAAACCTTAACTTCGAATCGTTTTAGGGAACATAAGCAATCCAAGTGCTTCATCCAGGTCCATCACCTTCTTTGGAACCTCAGAGATAATGCCGCGCCCACGTATTTCAAGATGGTAGACCTTGCTGTATTTGTATAGCAGATCAATCGGAGTAAACTTATGATTGAGTTTCGCGTTCTTTAAGTGCTGTTCCAACTTACAGTGGATATAAAGAGAAAGAAACGCGATGAATACGTGTCCAAAGACACTTTCATCGTTCTGCAGATATAGCTTGTCCGCATTAAGCACCGTTTTGTAAGTGTCAAACATCTTCTCAACCACTTCTCGCTTCTTGAGGAGCAGATAAATTTCCTGCTTCTCGACATCCATATCTGAGACAATAAGGATCTTCCCTGCTTTCTTCATGCCGTCATCAAATTTTTTCCTGTCAATCTTGCGCTCCTCTAATTTCCGGTACAGCGTCTTCTGTTCTTCCAGTCTAAGATCCTGGTCCTCAAAGAGGTAAAGGTAAAAATCGTTGTATTTCCGTTTTCCACACTTAATCAAGCGACTGTGGTAGGAAAAGTATTCGGTGAGGTGGATACGAGTATCATAATAACGGCTATTCCTCCTTGCCGGGAGCACGTAGGAGATTTTCTTACCCTTCTTACCGCCTAAAAACTTTATTGTGCCGTCAGAGAAGAACCCCCTGTCAAGCATGAGGACCTTTCCTTCAATATCGAGTTCATTTATCGAGTAATAGAGCGTTTTTATGTCCTTCACACTGCCAGGGAGAGAGCGAATCATTGTGGGCAAGCCGGTGTCCGCGCTACAGAGTAGAGCGAGATTTATCTGGGGTACCTGTATCTTATTCTTATTATATCCCTTCTCAGCCTGATTGATGCTCATAGAACGTGAGAACATGGAACTCAAGTCATAAACAAGTTGATTGCTCATATCTGCAAGTTTCTTGAATATGATATTCTGTCCAGCACGATTTACACCCACTTCACGCAACATACGGGTGAGATTCTTTTGGTTTAGACTTGGATGGATCTCTTCGGCATTGTAGAGTTTTTCCCAAGCATCTTCCGCCCGTTTTAATGGAACATTACCAGAAACACCCACCATAGCAAGAGCGCAGATCTCCTCCCAATGTTCGGGGAAACCCTCTTTCAATAGAGGTTTGATGTCCTTCATCATTTCGTGTAGCAGCATTGAATTCCCATATTCGGTGATATTCCGCGGACTGGCGACCGCTCGTTTATTTTGTCCCTTTGGAATAAACCCCTTCTCTTTATCAAGTTTTCCGAGGTATTTCGATACCTTACGCCCCTTTTTTATATCTCTATCATAACGATTGGTTGAATGATAGACATAGTAATTTGAGCCCTGCGTCTTAATTTCGAGGCACTTTTTACCCTCGTGTCGTTGATTCTCTAACCACTTTCTCGCCCACTCTTCTATGTTCCTCATATAGAGAAATAGGGAACATACTAATAAAAAGCTTTTTGGTTTTATCCTTTTGTTAAATGCTAATATC
>JAYEJE010000166.1:0-1678 GCA_034660415.1 Methanobacteriota archaeon
TAGCGGCATACTACTTTGCACTTATAGACCTAAATTTCGGAGTATATAATTATTTCGCGGATTTCGTCGCTAACGTTAGATAAGCGATTTGTTATATTGTTATTGATACAACAATAATGAACGTGGCAATTACCGCTTTAGTGCATGATCGGAATACAAACATCGAAAATGAAAAGTTCTTTTGACACTATGATACTCTGCTGCATACTTTGTCTTATAATTTCAGTCTTCATGTCAAAGAGGAAATTGTGAGGGTTTTCCGCTTTTTAAAAATGCACTAAATACCATTCATTGCCACATGCAAACAGGGAAAACAGATTAGATAAAAACGCCAAACGAACGCTTTACCAAAGAAAAAATAAGTTCTATACCAAATGAATACTCGGGTATTCGAACAAACGTAAAAAATTTGGTGATTACTTTTTCGATTTTGCTTCGATTTTGTTTTTCGTTCAAGAATTCACGAACCCGCACCGGGTCATCATTTATGATATTATCCACTCCTAAATCCACATACTGGCTGACATCTGCTCTAGGGCTAAGAGACCAGATATGTACGTCTTTATTATCAGCATGTGCATCGAGCATAAATTTCTTTGTTAATACCAAGTGATGTTCAACGCTATAGAAATCCACATCTAATTTTGAATACTCACCAATTAGATAAGTAATAATCATACCAATCTTTAAATCCGGATTTAGCCTTCTTACTTCCTTCAGTGCATTATAATCTAATGATGTGATCACACAGTGATCTTCAATCCCTTTTTCTTCGACCAGCCTGACTACTTCTTCTTCCAGGTGTTTCTGATGGCCATATATTTTCAGCTCGATGTTGAGTTTTATTGCACCTTTTGTTACATCAATTGTTTCTTCAAGCGTTGGCACTCGTTCGCCCGCAAACTCGGGTGAGAACGAACTACCCACATCTAGCTCTTGTAACTCCGAATAGTTGAGATCCCAGATGTTTCTGTCAACGCCACCCACCTGAAGCAAGTTGGCATCATGCATCACCACTACGACACCATCCTTTGTCTCCTGTACATCAAGCTCTATATAGCCCGCCTCATCGTCAATTGCCGCTACAAAAGCGCTAATCGTGTTCTGCGGTGCACGACAAGAACTACCACGATGCGCGGACACGTATATCTTTTTATCAATGCTATCAAGGTCTTTTTGCACTGTTGGAATCAAGAGTATAGTGCCAATAAGAACTACAACCAGGCAGAGAACAATTGCAGCAAGAATATGCTTCTTATGTACCTCAGGCGTCCATAGAGAACTCAATTCTTTCGGCTCGGGAACAATAATGTCGCGACCCGCTTTTTCTCTTTCTATATTCTGATAATACAACTCAGTAAGGAAATTACTATCAAAGGAATTAGCTACTATGGAAAAGGAGAACAAAATAAGAGAAAAAAGAACTACGAGTGATGCAAAAATAGGTGCAAGCAATACAGAGTTATCAATAACCGCATCGAGTAATAACCAACTCAGAGAACTAAATAATAAAATTATAAGGGCAAAGCACAACGCGAGCAATAAAACCCACGCTAAAACCGTTACTGCCAATTGTCTAAATAGCAGTCTATTAAGTTTATAAGAGAAAGCATGTAAAACTTTCTTGCCTTCAAGAACTACAAGGTAGGCAACAAAAATCCACTTTATATACAGTAAA
>JAYEJE010000167.1:0-9035 GCA_034660415.1 Methanobacteriota archaeon
TTTTTTAGTACCACCACATCAGTCTCCTTTTTCCATCTCTTTTCTAATATGCCCTGTGGGAAATCACTTAATGCACTCGTCGCCTCTTCTCGCTCCATCCCAAATAGGGATGCAAGTGCAATCATCTCTCTTGGTGCCCTTAAATCGTAGATGGAGCACGCATTACTGGTTAATATCACTGGGGCTTTATATTTCCGTACAAGCTTCAAATTCGATCGCATTTTCGATAGTACTCGAGCTCTCTCACCTTTTCTGCTGTTTATTATTGCATTTAGGTTGAACTCTATTGCAACACCATTCTTAGCAGCAAATCTCGCTAATACGTGGTTCAAAGCCCCTTCTCTCTTCTCCCCGCTGGGATGTGCTAGGACATCCACGCGGTGATCCTCTAACGCAGCTCTATTTATTTTATCATTACCGCCATGAACTGCTAATACGGCTACTTTACCATGATATAACTTTATTTTTCTTTTCAAGTCCTCAACCGAATTTGCTCTTATCTCAATACCGCTAAAGCCGAAATTTGATTTTAAATCACCCTTTACCGTATCATCATGGTTTGTTATGGCAATGCCCGTATAGCCATATCTTTTCGCAACTCGGAGCAACTTCTCTGCGGGCACTTCGGTTTCCGGATATGCATGCACATTGAGGTCAAAGAATTTGGACATTAGACTAAAGTAAAGAATGGTTTATATTTTTAAAAGTATTTTTTAAATGCTATATGAGATAGTAATACCAAATACGATGAGAACGATTGAAGTAATCCTATTTGACCTTGATGGTGTACTAATAAACTCATTTGAAAGCTGGTATCACGCGTTTAATAAGATGTTAAGGGCTTATGGTAAGGAAGAAATAGGCCGAGCAGAATTCAAGGAGAAATGCTGGGGCCCTGACCTGGAGCATAATCTAGCGGGTTTGAATCTGGGTGAAGAAGCGGGGAAGTATTGCATCAATGAGCAACTGAAATTAATAGGCATTATTGAGCTCTTTCCAGGCGTAAAAGAGGTTTTGGGCCGAGTAAGAGAAGAGTATAAGCTTAAAGTAGGGTTGGTCACGAATACGCCCAAAGAGAATGTTCGTGCGATATTCGAGCACTTTCAGCTATCTAATCATTTTGACGTGATTGTTACAGGCGATGACGTGAAAAATGGTAAGCCCAATGCTGAAATGGTGGTGGCTGCTTGTGAGAAGTTAACATTAAAGCCGGAGAATGCGATACTCGTAGGGGACACAGAAATAGATTTCCAAGCTGGCAAGTCCGCAGGTTGTGCTATTGTAGGGGTGAGAGCGAAACCGGAAGGTGGCGAAAGAATAGATACTCTTTTTGAACTGTTTCCTCTTTTACCGCTTCAGTAATCTTTTTAACAGAATGATTTTTCTAATATCTTGGTGGGAAATGGCAAATGGCAAAAAGCGTACGAGCATCTGTCCCTGCAAAGGTGATACTATTTGGTGAGCATTTTGTGGTTTATGGTAAGCGCGCTTTAGCTACGGCGATAAACCAACGGCTTGCGGTAACTGTATCGGACAGAGAAGAAGACGGGTATCACGTGAAAATCGAGAACATACCTACTTTTGGCTTGGAGCTTGATTTAGAAGGTGGAGCAAGGAGAGCATACCCATATAAGGATTATGGTAGTGCAACGAAAGCAGTTGCGTATGTCAAGGAATCAATCGGATATCTTGAAGAGCGATATGGTCTAAGCGGGGGCGGAGTAGAAATAGAAATAAAGTCTGAAATACCCCTTTCTGCTGGGTTAGGGTCTTCAGCAGCTACTTGTGTTGCTACTATCGCTGCGCTCAAAGAGTATTTCGGGCTAAGCGGCGATTTAGAAGCGATAAGAAATGACGCACATCATGTTGAACTCACGGTCCAGGGCGCAGCCAGTCCTATTGACACTGCAATTTCTACTTATGGTGGGTACGTGCTGATAGAGCGAAACGAAGTGAAGAGGCTACCGTTAGCAGGATTAGATTTGATTGTGGGGTGTATTGGCAGCATACCTTTGAATATGGGTACCAAAAAAGCTTCTGAGATTGGATTAAAGACAAAAAGGGTTGTAGAAGAGGTTAAGAAGCGAAAGGAAAATTTTAATGCAATCTTTGATTATATCTTCGATGCCGCTGATGAAATAACAGCACAGGCAATCAAGGCGATAGAGGCTAAGGATTTCGTGAATTTGGGTGCGCTGATGTACATAAATCATGGTTTGCTAGATGCAATAGGTGTGGTGCCAGGACGATTAAGCGAACTAGTGAAGGTCTCACAGGCGTTGGGCGCCTTGGGTGCGAAAGTAACGGGAGCAGGAGGATTGAACGAAATGGGTGGTGTAGGTTCTGTCATAGTGCTGCCAAAAGAGTCAGGGGCTAGAATAAAAACAGCGCTCGATATTGCAGGTGCGCTCGTGATGGAAGTGAAGACCGGAGAAGGCGGGTTGAAGATAGAAACGGGTTTTTGATCCCCGCAAGCCGGCATAAAGAGATCGCACTTAAAGCTGTAAAGCAGGGCATGCACATGCTCGTGGAGAAGCCCATTATAGATTCTTTGAATAGCGCTGACGAGATAATAGCTGCAGTGATACAAGAAAGCATAATATCCAACTAAATAAAATAAATTATTGACACAGATTAACACTGATTAACACTGATTAACACAGAAGAAATTAAATCCGTGTAAATCCGTGTAAATCTGCGTCCTAAATTAAATATGGCGAGATATTATATTCGCCAGCACCTTAAAATCATCGATCAAGACTTCTTTCATCTTTGGATTGTAAGTAACAACTGCAGGATGATACAGAGGTATTATCCGTTTAATACCCACAATTGTGCTTACCGTAAATACATTACCGTGTATCTCACCTATCTTCTCGGGCTTCAACTGGAATTTAGCAAAGATATAAGCTAATGAGAAGTTACCAAGTGTTGCTATAACCGCTGGTTCGATGAGTTCCAGTTGTGCATCTAAAAAGGGTGTGCAAGCTCTTATCTCGTCCGTTAAGGGATTTCTGTTGCCTGGTGGTCGGCATTTCAAAACATTAGTTATATATACGTCGGCTCTTTGCCATCCTATAGCTTCTAATAACTCATCAAGCACCTTCCCCGCTTTCCCGACAAACGGTTTGCCTTTTAAGTCTTCATTGTAGCCCGGGGCTTCACCCACGAACAGTATTCTCGCAGATAGCGCGCCTTCTCCGACAACCGGATTAGTTCTCGTCTTCCATAGCTCACAACGTTTGCAGCCTTTTATTTCTTTCTCTATGCGCTTCATTTCTCCTTTATTGGTCATGTTGATCAATCTTTTTTTTATCTAAATGTCCAACTCAGAGAATTTGACCATTATAAAGGTTAAAGAAACACAAAAATTAATATCCACTAACAACAAAATAGTTTTAAATAATGTGTCGACATGAAGATGGAGAAGCGAGAGAAGGATTTTATCCAATCACTGGAATCGGACAGATGGCTATTTTACGCCGATCTGCTCGTGGACAAGGCGCATGTAGTGATGCTAAAAGAGCGAGGGATAATAAAAAAAGAGGAAGCGGCGGAGATTCTGAAGTTCTTAACAAAAATAAAGGAGAAAGATTTTATCGAACTCGAACTCCCCTCTTACGAGGATCTACATACTGCGATTGAATCAGTTTTAATACGAGAAATAGGCGAGGCGATGGGCGGCCGGATGCATATCGGACGGTCGAGAAATGACGAAGTGGCAACGTGCATAAGGATAGCACTTCGTGACGAGCTGTTAGAGCTGATGAAAGAGGTGAACTACTTGAGAAGAGCGTTAATAGAAAAAGCGGCCGAGAACGTTGACACTCTGATACCTGGTTATACACATCTGCAGCATGCACAAGCAACTACATTTGCACATCAGTACATGGCGCATGCCGATGCGTTAGCGCGTGATTTCTCACGGCTTCTAAACGCATACGAGCATACAAACCTATGTCCATTAGGTGCAGCCGCATTCGCTTCCACCGGCTTTCCTATAGACCGAGCGAAAACCACAAAACTTCTTGGTTTCAATTCCATACTGGAGAATTCAATGGATGCGGTATCATCGCGGGATTTCATCATCGAGTCGATTTCCTGTTTCTCTAACCTGATGACGAATCTGAGCAGGCTTGCCGAGGAGATAATCTTGTGGAGCACCTCGGAATTCGATTTCATTCGCGTTCCCGCAGAATATGTAACTGGAAGTTCGATAATGCCGCAGAAACGGAACCCTGACTATGCAGAGCTTATAAGGGCGAGAGCGGGCACTGTTTATGGGTGTTTGATGAGCGTGCTTAGTATATGCAAAGCGTTACCATACTCATATAATAGGGATTTGCAGGAGGTTACGCCACATCTGTTTAAAGCTACGGAATACACCACTGCTTCGGTATTAGTGATGACCGGCATGGTGAAAGGACTGGAATTGAAGAAGGACAAGCTGGAGAAGCAGACACAAATCGGATTTATTAGCGCAACCGAGCTGGCTGATACTATCGTCAGAGCGACCGACATACCTTTTAGAACTGCTCATAAAATCGTATCTAGATTGGCAGAGGAGGGTAAGGATAGAGCGGAGGATGAAGAAGAGGCGGAATCGGACGTGGTGCTTCGTAGAATAGATGAGCTCGCTATGAAAAGCATAGGAAAGAAACTCAGTGAGATCGGATTGACCGAGCGGAAAGTAAAAGAGGCACTGAATATCGCTTCTAACATCCGGAAGAGGGATGTGAAAGGAGGTCCGGCAAAAAGAGAAGTCCTAAGAATGATAGATCGTAGAAAAACCGATTTGGACAAGGATGGGCGATCGAGACAGGTGAAAGAAGAGCGAGTGAAGAGAAGTTTGGATGAGTTGGCGAGAGAGGTGAAGAAGAAGAAGAGAGTTATAAAAGTGATGAAGACATAGAATGCCTATGATTGATGCAGGATATCCACAAAAGGGTAACTTTTTTTTCGCTCATAGCTATTTATATTACGGGGACATTGGATAAAACATGTATAAACATGTTACAATAGAAAGCTTTAGAGGAATAAAACATTTAGAAATAGAAGATTTTCGACAGGTGAACTTATTTGTCGGGAAAAATAATTGCGGTAAGACAACCATACTCGAAGGTCTGTTTCTTCTCACAGGTCCAACCAACGCAGCGTTGCCTTTAAGGATAAATACATTTAGAAATTTTACCACTATTGATGAAAATTCATGGCGGTTGATTTTTAACAAATTAGATGTTAATTCGGACGTTAAAATATCCGGTGAATTGAAAGAACCGAAAGAAAAAAGGAACTTAATAATAAAACCTAGTACGAAATCTGTAGCTACGCTAGCTAAGACCACAATTAATAAAGAAACAATTGATATTAAGGATAGTTATTCAGCACGATCACCGACAATAGATGGTCTAATTTTGGAATTTTCCTCAATAAAAGAGAAAGCTAATGAAACAAAAATTATTACAAAGGTCGTTATGAAAGCCCCTGGAATCGAAGTCAATTGAGAAATGGTAAACATAGATCTGCAGAAAGCAATTCTTGATGTGGTGGAGAACCAAATTAGAGAAAACAATCCACCATCGACTAAGAAGACTTTTGATAGGCTCTTGAAGAACGGTCATTCAGAGGTCGATGCAATGAAATTAATAGGAAGTGCCGTTGCTATCGAGATATACGAAGTTTTGAAGAATAAAAAGCCTTTTGATGAGAAACGTTACGTCAAGGCTTTGAGGAAGCTGGCGTAGTATATCTGTAGTCTTTCATGTCAACCCTTGCCGTTCCTTTTCCAACACCGTTATTATCTCCTTATATACAGATCTTAACTCCTCTTTCCTGACCTTACCCAAAAGCTTCTTTATCACCAACTCAGGTGTGCTTGACCCGATATGATTGAACATTGGCTGCCGATCAACAATAATGTTACCAGTGGCATCCAAACCTTCTGACTCTATGCCATCAACACGCACCTTCGCCATACTGATATGCGGTAATATCTCATGAATCAGATGCGTTATCACCACAGCCAGAGTATCCTTTGGCATGTTATTTAATATAGATGCCATTATCCGACCCATAGCGCCTGGCTCGGTAAGCGCCTCCAATTCATCTATTAATACCACTTTTGGACCTTCTCGCATGAATATTCGGCTCAAAGCCCGCATCGAATATTCAAACGACCCTGTCTTCTTTATCATCTTCCGGCGGTAGAAGTAGAGCGGCATTAACGGTATCTCCGCTCTCTCCGCAGGCACAGGCAGACCAAGCTCTGTGAGGATGATCGAACTCGCGAGCATAATCAACAGACATGTTTTACCGCCGCTATTCGCACCTGTGAGAATAGCTACGGGAAGCGGTGTAGCGCCGAAAATGCCTAAATCCGCTTGTCCGATGGAATAGGAAACAGGTACCACCTTCTCGCTCCCGCTTAGCTCTTCACTAACCAGAAATAGATTCCTGCCTGCAATCACACCCAATCCATCTTCGCATATCGAGGGTATGTTCAATTGGAAATCACGGCTAAATTGCAACACTGCGAGCATAAAATCGAAATGGAAGAGCAGTTTAATAGCGTGGCTCACTGCTTCTCTATGTCGCTCCAGTTGCTTTGCAGACTCTCTTAACGTGTAATATCGCCGCTCCCCCAGTTTACGGCCATACCGATGTCGCAATTGCGCTATCGTTTCCCGTGAGAACTCAAACGGCAATCCACGCTCTAAGTTCGCATATGCACTCTCCCAGAGGATATTTCTATCTTTATTCGGGAGCAACAATTCATCTGCCATGCTTACCAGGACCTCTTCTAAGTAACCTTTAAATTCGTCTACGCCGCCGCCGCTTCGCATAATCCGGTTTGCTTCCTTGTTTAGCTCCTCCTCGCGCCGATAGATCACGTCATCAAAGTTCGTTTCGCCTCTGCTCCTCGCCGATTCTACCATCTCTATAACTGCTAAAACCGTTTCTAAATCGTCTATCGGGATGCCTTTAAACAGATAGGAATCCTTGAGTACATCAAATTCACGTAATATGTTTATTATCGCCCCTATCAGATTCTTCTTTGCTATGAACGAATTAACAACGAACTCGGGATAAATCTCGCATGGATCAGACAGGGAATCAATAGTTATGTTCACGATGCCGGGCTCTTCCACTTCCTCTTCGCTGACTAGCAGAATATTATCGTTCTTCTGCAAAAGCTCTTTTGCTTTATCTGTGGAATTTACGATGTCTACATGCACGAACTCGCCATAAATCCTCTTTATTTCTGCGCCTATACCCGTCCCACGGCTAACAACGAGGGGTGCTTTTCCAAAGCTTGTCTTCGCGAGTACAGCATCAGAAATAATTTCACGCATTCTCGCTATTTTTGCGTCACCCAATAGTACCTGCAATTTCGCGCTCTCTTCCACATCCCGAAACCTTCTTTGCAATTCTGCACTATCTCGTGATGGCGTAAGTGTAAGAACCATGTCCCGCCCATTTTTCGTTGTCGTATAAGAGGCGAGGATTTGCAAAATCTCTTTCTCTACTTCCCGCGTCTCTTTGGTGCAGAAGACATCTCTAACTTTATATCCCGCTGATGCTTCATTAGCCCTTTTCACTATCTTCTCTGCCTCTACCCTTTTTATCCCAAGAATTGAAGATAACGTGTCGAGGTCCGGAAACTCAACAGCATCCTTCAAATAGGGATTTATGAACTGCGGAATCTCTAAAGACGAAAAATTACCTGAAACGAAACCGCTTTTTGTTCTCTTTCTGGTCACCATTGTCTTAGTTATATCAAATCGATAATCTCCCCTTTCACATAATTTATAAAATCGTCCTTGGATGCCTTACTGAAAATAGTTACCACACCATTTCTTGTTAGCCCTACTACCGAGCCATACCGTTTAGATTTCAATACGATATACCATATCTTCCCATGCTTCAAATGGTCTACATACAGAGACGTATCCCCCAAATCAGAGCCATATAGCGATAACTTTTTGATATTCGGTAGATTGACATCATCGAAGAAGATTATTTTTGTATCCTCAAAATTATCCTCATGAAACCGCTCAAATCGCGCTGGCTCTATCCGCACTTCCACTATCTTCCCCGCGGTTATGAAGAGTATTTTGCTCAACTGATTTGCGATATTATTAGCCCGCGCTTTCTTATCCATGATCGTGAGAGCAATCCCACCTCCTTGCGCTCGCTCAACGAAGAAGAAGGGCGCTTCCGATGTGGTTGGTACGTGCACCCGCTCACCATGATGATACAGATCCAGAAGTTGATCCTGATTGAAAGACCCATGCAAGGAATCACCGACTAAACGCAGGTCCGTTATCTCCGTAATCAATGTTATATCATCATCTTCCAATTTCTCTTCTGATTTGAACCCTTTCAGCTTGGCTGCCATCCCTTGCAGGTCAATGTCCTCTTCAACCACGAATAATTTTCCTGCTAATACCATAGGTTATATATATAGTTTATATTAAATAAAAAGTATTTGTATAGCTGGAATGGCTCACACCATCGTATACCTTTTCATTTTAAATATGGATGGTTCACACCATCGTATACCTCAAATGCTATAGAAAGGTTCACACCATCGTATACCTCAAATGATACAAAGTTATGGAAGGCATCACAGCGATAAGTGAGTTTTAATATCGCCGCCATGCTATTGTGATTTAAGCCAAGCATGCTAGTTTTGAGACTGTATTTTTACAAATACTGATACCTGCTGCTTCCATGATATTTCCTTGGTGAAGTATCATGGAACATACACCAGAAGAGGAAGAACGAATTAAAGCAATTCAGCGGTATCTTGAAGGAGAGCGAGAGGTTGATATATACAAAAGTTTGGAGCGGTCAAAGGGTTGGTTCAACAAATGGTTGGGCAGATATAAAACAGGACGCAAAGGATGGTATAAGGACCTGCCAAAAAGAGCCAGAGTTATACCACATAAAACCAGTGAACGGATTGAGCAGATTGTTGTAAAGAGCAGAAAATCACTAATGAACGGTACTGAAGATTCTACCAGATACTCCTG
>JAYEJE010000168.1:0-1669 GCA_034660415.1 Methanobacteriota archaeon
ATCTCTATCCTCTGTAGACTCTAATTCTGATATGTACAATAGGGATCTATCAAACTATGCCCATGCTATTTCTGCGGGTGCGGATATGACAACAGAAGCGGTATTGAAGGACGAGTCGAAAATGCTTGAATTGCGCGGTTGGGACATAAAGAGTGCAGTGGTGCATGCAGAGGCAAAGGATGATATACGCGGCTTAACGGCAGAAGAGAATGTGCTCGAAGCTGCTCTTTCTTATCAACATGCAGCTATGGTCTATGGTCTGCTCAGTGACAAAGAGAAGCGATTAGAATGTGCCTATGAGAGTGCCATGCTCATGGACAAGCATGATGATTTAGTAAGTGTTGCAAACGATCTGCGGCTTGATGCGGAACACGAGATATTTGAAGGGAATGATAAAAACCTCGTTAGAATCTGGGACTGGCATCTGCTTTTAAATCCTTATGACTACGATACTGCTTCTGCGAACTATGAGTTAGCCCAGCGAAAATTAGATGATGCATCAAAGAAGTACCGGGTAGCCGGTGAGCTGTTTATGGCCAACAATACAAAAGAGGATTTATATAGGCTAAAAGGCGAATGGAATTATATATTGTGGCTGTTCATTCTTGTGTGCCTGTTGTATGCTGCAGCACTAATCTATACGATAGCCCGGATCTTTATTGGCACAATGGCTTATATAAAGGATGTGCATGATCGAGAAGTGGGTGATATTGTGGTTACGTAACTGCGCAATAAAAAATCAATGATAAACGAGGTTTCAAAGCAGTATCTTTGCATTCATAGATTTAGTGAACTTTTCTCTCCCCTCTTTTATTATTCCTTCTGCATCAAAATCCTTCCATGCCCCGGCAAATTCTATCAAATCGATTGTTTTTGTTCCCATGAGTAGTTATGTGTATGTTTAACTTTATAAAGGTATCTAACACACCTCTTTCTCAAAGTAGCGCACATAAATGTCCATCTGCCCGATGTCCTGATGCGTGAGCGTACAAACCTTCAAACCAATAAGCACAAAACATTTTTCCTACGCTCTTTCAAGTCCTGAAATTTCCGCACATACATATCAAAATCCACCAACTTCAAAATATAGATCGGAAGTGGTTACGTTCATGCCGGGGGAATCGGAAATGGTTAAAGTGACATGGTTATCGGGATTGAAAGAAGCTTTGAGCAGATAATGCGAAATTTAAAATGCAAAGTGCAACAATTTGCAATTTGCAATTATATGCGAGTACCCGATTTGTATTTGTTTAGCAAACCACAAGATTACACGGATTTTCACGAGAAAACAATTCATGAATAGTAATCGGGTTTTAATAAACTATTGGCTATCCCCTCCTTATTAACCTTAATTTCTTGTGTTAATCTTGTGGAATCTCGTGGTTTTTAAGATTAGCTATACGAATACCCCAATTTCATTTTAATCCGTAATCTCAGTCGCAGATTCGAATCTACTGCGCAGGAATTCAGAGTCTAAAGATGCAAGAAGCCAACCTGCACGAGGCCCCGAAGGCTTTTTCAAGAGCACCATGTATATCGCCTGAAATAGCTCTTTCGTCTCCATCTTTGTTGCGGAAGCAACATTGTATATTAGATTATGCCAGTCTTCAGCGTTCATGCCAGCCTGTATCTCATGTGCTAAGCTCTCCAACGCCTTTCTTTGCAGCTC
>JAYEJE010000169.1:0-8986 GCA_034660415.1 Methanobacteriota archaeon
GCGGAAGAAACGTTTGCTGTCTTTGTGATCGCAAGTGCAGGCGAGAATGTAGTTGGCACGCTTACTGACGCGCTCTCTGGACCTACTGCACCACCACATGGGTCTGTTCCGTTAGCTGTTACTGTATTGTTTATCGGCGCGCATATGTCCGCTTGCGTTACCGTATAAGTTGGATTGAACGTCTGTGATGCTCCTGGAATTAAATTGGGGATTGTCTGTAATAGACCCAGCTTGACATCGGTGACCAGAACGTTGGTGAGGTTCACGTTACCCGTATTGCTCACGTTGATCGTGTATCCGATCACAGTACCCACTGTAGCGAACGAAACGTTTGCTGTCTTTGTGATCGCAAGTGCAGGCGAGAATGTAGTCGGCACGCTTACTGACGCATTTTCTGGACCCACTGCACCGCCACATGGGTCTGTTCCGTTCGCTGTTGCAGTATTGTTTATCGGCGCGCATATGTCCGATTGCGTTACCGTATAAGTTGGATTGAACGTCTGTGATGCACCTGGAGTTAAATTCGGGATTGTCCATGATAGACCCAGCTTGACATCTGTTACCAGAACGTTGGTGAGGTTCACGTTGCCCGTATTGCTCACGTTGATAGTGTACCCTATCACAGTACCTACGGTAGCTGTGGTGATGTTTGCGGTCTTAACGATTGACAAGTCAGCATTGTACACAGAATCCACGCTAAATAACGCAGTTACCGGACCAATCGGCTTGCCACAGGGGTCTGTACCGTTAGCTGTTGCTGTATTGCGTATCGGCGCGCAGACGTCCGATTGAGTAACCGTATAAGTAGGATTGAAGGTCTGAGTTGCACCAGGTGCTAACCGGGGTATTGTCTGTGATAGACTTGTGAGACTATCGGTGACCAGAACGTTGGTGAGGTTCACGTTACCCGTATTAGTCACGTTGATAGTGTACCCTATCTCAGTACCTACGGTAGCCTAGGTAACATTTGCTTCCTTTGTTATTGACAACGTAGCAGTGTACCCGCCGCTCACGCTAAAAATACCTTGTGCCGTGCCCGTCAGATAACCACAGGGGTCTGTACCGTTAGCTGTTGCTGTATTCTCTATCCTAGGTGGAATCCCACATAGATCTGACTCTGTAACGGTATGTGTCGTGTTGAAGATCTGAGATGCAGCAGGTGCTAAGATAGGTATGGTCTCAGATAGACCTGTGAGACTATCGGTGACCAGAACGTTGGTGAGGTTCACGTTACCCGTATTGTTCACGTTGATAGTGTACACTATCACAGTACCCACGGTAGCGGAGGTGACGTTTGTATTCTTTATGACAGACAACCCCGTATTGTACCACTGAGTCACGCTCACTGACGCATGCACTGGACCTACTGCGACACCACAGGGGTCTGTACCGTTGGCTGTTGCTATATTGCTTATCGGGTCACATATCTCTGACTCTGTAACGGTATGTGTCGTGTTGAAGGTCTGCAATGCACCGGGAGTTAAATTTGGTATTGTCTGTGATAGACCTGTGAGACTATCTGTGACCAGAACGCTTGTGAGGTTCACGTTGCCCGTATTGCTCACGTTGATCGTGTACCCTATCACAGTACCTACGGTAGCCGAGGTAACGTTTGCTTCCTTTGTTATTGACAACCCAGCAGTATAACCGGATGCAACTACCGGTTTTGTCGTCGAATTCGTACATCCATTTGCATCCGTAACTGTTAGTGTCACATCATATGTTCCAGGAGCAGAGTAGCGGTGAGATGGATTTTGCTCTGTACTGCTGTTTCCATCACAAAAATCCCAATGATATGTGTAATCCGGTGTTCCACCGGTGGCTGTGCCATTAAAGGTTATGTTGTAGCAATATATCTGAGGAGAGTTAGAGGTGAAGTTCGCCACGGGGTTAACCTTTGCACTACTTGTAACCGTATAACTGTTATCGGTTGTATCCTTTTCTGCAAAATCTCCTGTGATGGTACCATTATTTATAATTGCAGTTCCGCCCGCCACACCCGGTTTTAGGCTCACCGAATAGCTTTTGGTGCCCGAAGCACCAATAGCCAAATTCCCAATAGCCCATGTAATCGCCGAACCATTATCAGTACCACCTCCCGCGTTTGTAACCGTCACCTTAGTCTCATCATAGTCGTCCACTAATACCGTATTCGTTTGATTTTGCGTCCCCCGATTGGCATAACTAATTGTGTAGGTAATCGCATTACAGATTACATTTGCGCTCTTTGTCGCATAGAGATCGGGCGTATCTGTTGGTAATTTTATTGAGATGTCTTTATTTCCTTGCTCTATCCTACCATGCAGACTTGCTCCGGGATATTGTGAACACTCATGACTGAGCCGAGCACAATACGTCATGGTCCAGGTCTGATTTGCCGGGATAGTATAATTCCACCAGTAGTATATCTCTACACCACCAGGAATCACGTTATAGCAGGGCCCTGATGTAGTCCCACCGGGGAGATTGAAATTTTCCAAACCTACTACTCCTAGCTTTCCCGAGTAATCCGGCTCAGAATTGTAGTCGTAAAATATCTGCTCGGTTATTGTTTCCGCTATTGCCGCTGGTTTAGTGTTATCAACTATAACACGACACGGGACACAATCTCCCTCAAGGTAGCAACATATATTAGAGCGTTGCCATTTACTCTGCCATGAATCATACCCTTCAAAGAAATAAGTAGGATCAGGTGCGCTACTACCTGATTGTATAGTCAACGCGAAAAGCAATAGGATAAGAATTGAAAAAATAACGATCCTAGAACTCAGAGAATAATCCCTTTTAGAAAGGTCTTTATCTCTGTACCCTGTTATTGATTTAGACCCACATAATCGTCTCAATTTATCCATTCCCCCCTTCTTCTATCTCTCGCTTCACATTCATTACTCATTACTAACAGCGCCCCCATTTACACCAAGAATTAGTTACCTATTTCGGGTATATATGTATATCTTCGTCCGAGATAGCATATACTTATTTTGGGCAGTATAAAAAGGTATAAGGAGTGGTGATAGATGTTAGCAGCATATAAAAGGAACAGATCACACAAGTGGTACGCCTTCTCAGTCAGCACCTCGATTCGGCAACAATTCGGACGATAAAAATCACCGTACTTGTTTAGCTAACCACAAGATTACACAGATTTTCACGAGAAAACAATGATTGTAATCAGATTTCAGTACTCTATTGGCTATTCCATTCATTATTAACCCAAAAATCTTGTGTTGATCTTGTGAAATCTCGTGGTTTTTTGATTAGCTATACAAATAAAAATCACCTTCGTAAGCGTTTACTTAGCGCAGTTTTGATAATATTAACGAGCTTTAAATTCCGTCCCGTAGTAGGCCACTCCATGCCACGCTTCTCGTTAATAACCGAACTGAGCATCAAATCAGCCTTTGGTTTCAGTTGCATCAATCGTTCATGTCGCACGTCCGCATTAGTTATCGTTTCTATCTCGTCTATCTCGGCGGTAAGTGCAATTGCGAGTTTTATCTTCTCTTCCCGCGCTATGTATGAATCGTGGTCTATCAACCCGCAATCCGCCTTCAGCCGGTTCAGCCGCAACCCAGCCTGGTAAGTGCAATCCACGAGTTCATCTCGGGCCATCCATTTGGTTTCGTAATTCAGGATATACTTCCAACTTGGAGATAACATCGCTCTTCGGTACTCCTCTAATGTTTTGAGTAGGATCTTATATCCAAACTTTTCCGGATTCTCATACGCTATGCAGCCGGGATCAATGAAAGGAGAATAGGGTAAGATAAATGGTACGACTTTCGTTCCAAATTCATTCATCAGATGCCCGCAGTAATCAACAGTCGCCATAACAGAGGCGCAGGTTTGATGTGGCAGACCAATCATAAAGAAGAGATCGAATTTGCGGCAGCCCAAATCCAACGCCCATTTTATGTTCGCTTCTGTTCCCGAATTGTTGTATTGTTTCCCTACTATCGCTCGTATTTGCTCGTCATGAGTATCAGGAGAAATTTCGAAGTTGAAATTATCAATAGAGTCGGCCACAACCTCGAAATATTCCTTTGGTGCAGTATCGAATAGCTCGAGCACTACAGGATTACGTATTTTCAGTCTTTTCAAACCTTCTAAGACGCTGTATGCATATTCGTCTCCCGGCTGTCTGAGATCGCCAATGACAAATATGGGCGCGTTTGTGTAGTTACTGATTTTTTCGATGTCCTCAACTATCAATTTCGGGTCTCGGAAGATAGCTTTCTTGCGGTTGCAGTATCCCGCGAGTGCGTTTTTGGAGCCGCCGCAGAAGATACAATTGTGCATACAGCCACGACATGTTATCACTGCCATTATCGGATAGCTAAGCCACTCACGCGACCATCCGTGGTAGGGGAGGAGACTTTTTAAGTCACGGTATTTCAATGCGGATCTGAAAACATTCACATAGTTATTTGAGAATTTCACTTCGTTGGGTACATGAGAGAGTGGATTTATATGCACTTCCTCATCCTTCCAGACCAGATTCGGAATATCAGATAGGGTTGCGAGGTCAAAAGATCGGCTAATGATCGCCTGCATTAGCTGTAGCAGTGGCTCTTCTGTCGAATCACCTCTTATGATGAAGTCAACTTCCGGATATTGAATCAGCTCGCGGTGGAAGTAAGTTGCAGAAAGACCACCGAAAATGACTGGTATGTCCGGATGATACCGTTTACATATCTTTGCTACTTCTAGGCTGCCTTGCGCATGTGCTAACCAGTGAAGATCAATGCCAAACGCTTTTGGCTTTAGCTTGCGTATCATCATTTCAGCATCAAAATCAGCACTGCCGAGCATACGTGCCGCCAAATTTATTATCCGTACATTTAGCCCTTCACTCTCTAAATGCTCCATCAGCGATATGAATCCGACCGGATACATCTCGAATAACGGCGTTGATGGCACTCCATCTGCAATAGGGCCGTACATGAAAAAAAACTTCCTGAAATCATATACCGCAGGCGGGTGTAGCAGGATCAAATGCGGATTAGCGGCACCTATTTTCATTGTTTATAACAACTAACATTATAGTAGGTTGGATATTTATATTCATCTGTCTTTATCATTATCATCTGTGTTAATCTGCGTTAATCCGTGTCCACATTCTATTTTCTTGAAAGAGGTTTATTTACGTCGCTTGTCTTACGAATTGCACGAGCTCTGCGTACTTACCTATCTCTTCAAGCAGCGGCTGCCCATCCCAACTGATATCATATTGGAAGACGAAATTCGCTTTCCCTTTGTTCAGCGCCATTAATTTCAATACGTTCTGTAATGCAACAGTCTTAGCTTCGGCATCTATCACAACTGGTATTTCCGATTGTCCCACCGGATAACTTTCGTTCAGTTCAACAGGGTAAGGGCCAAACGGCGGTTTCACAAGAAATACATGGTCAAACTTTTCCACTTCCGATTCTTCTTTTGTCGTTATCAAGACACGACCAGATATATCAAATCTGTTCAGCCGGTTAGAGTACCTCAATACTTCGGGTCTATGTGCGGAAAACTCACTGAGATAGAAGAAAGGGCGTTTCGTAGCGGGATCGTATTTCTCTATCTCTGCCGAATAGTTCGTTATACGCTTCAATGCGTCCACCAAGGATGGGTATGCCCTGCATCGCCTCTCGCATAGCTCCCACAGGCTACCCTCGGCTATACTCTGCTTTACCATTCGCATCTCCTCAAACGTAACCCACAAGTTATGCGCTGCCAGTAAATCTTTACTCTCTCGCATCTCAGTTACACTGTATGTGGTGCATACAGGACAGGAACAAGGCAAAACGCGTAAATTCTCTAGCTTCTTCGTGCCGTCACTCGTTAGATACCGCTTACCCTTTGCGTAGATCGCGTATGCAGCGGAATCGAAGAGGTCGCAGCCCAGAGCAACAGCTAAAGAGAATAGCATTGGATGGCCCGCGCCGAAAAGATGGACGGGTGCGTTCAGCGGTAAATTCCGCTTCGATGCCATGATTATATCCACCAGTTTATCGAATCCGTGTGATTCCAGCAGTGGCACTACACCGCCTATTGCATAGAGATCAAAACCGAGTTCCGCAGCATGGCGCGCGCTCTCCTCTCGCAGATCTACGTAAGTAGAACCCTGCACAACGCCTGCAAGCAGGTTATCCTGTGTTAGATTTCTAGCTTCTCGCAGCCTGCTCAAAGTCACCTCTAAATCTTCTTTCGCTCGTTTCCAGTTCACGTATGGCGGTGTCGGGACATCCAACGGCACACACACATCTGAGCCTATACTACGCTGAAACTCTAATATTTCGCTGTTGCTTACCTCTACGTCTTTATACTCGTAGAGTTGATAAGACCCGGAATCGGTCATTATCGGTATTTCCGTACCCAAAAGCGAATGAATGCCGTTTCTTTGCGCTTTGTCTCGCAAGTCTCTGTTCCTGTAAATTATATACGCATTTGTGATAAGCATCTCGGCGCCGTACTTCTTCAGTTCCGATGCCGCAATTGACACGATATTCGGGTTTATTACAGGCATAATCGTCGGCGTCTCGATGTCTCCGTGCGCCGTGCGGAGCTTGCCTATTCTTCCCATTAAGTCCTTGTGCTGTATTTCAAACTCGGTCATGGCTAATCATAATCCTTTGTACATAAATGAACTATGATATTTCTTTGCTAAAGTTTCCTTATTGAACAAGGTTTTTTTTTTAAAAAAAGGATAAGATAAGAGACGATTAAGTAGAGAAGGAAAGCGCATCTGAATTTATAATAGTAGCCTTTAAGATATTCTTTATATGATATAGTCCATATTCCTGCTCGTAATCGCTCAATGCGGCTACGCAATCCTCAGGCACTATTAGCTCATATCCTCTATGGGCTGCGTCTATTGCAGTATGCATCACGCATATATTCGTAGCGACACCGACTATTATCAATAGTCTTATTCCTTTCTCTTTTACGTGTGCATCGAGATCAGTGCCAAAGAACGCGCTATATCTCTGCTTTCTTATTACATGCGCTTCTTTTACAAAAGGTGAGAACACATCTATTACCTCTGCACCCGGGGTCTCACGAACACAGTGCTGACCCCATATCTCAAACTCGTTGTCGTCATGCGAATGCCAATCTTGTGTGAATATCAGATGCACATTTTTTCGTGTTGCTCGCTCTATTAACCTGCTTATTCTTGGTATTATCTCGTTTACTGTGTCACCGATAAACAAAGCGCCATCTTCGTTGCAGAAGTCCTTCTGCATGTCTTCAACAATCAATGCGCACTCCTCGGGAACCACTATTTTTTCGGGCATAAATTTCAATCACCATTGATACGTACTCTCTCGGAAGTTTAAAAAACTTATTTTGCTATAGGATCCACATATCCTTTTCATGTTGTGGCGATATAATTCCAACAATCGGAACTTCTCTCGAATCATCAAGCAGGAATGAATAATCGGATATCCGAGAGGTTAAAAGGACTTTCAGTGCAGGACCACCAATTTAATATGTGATATAGCCCAGCGACACATATAACCAATTACTATAATAGACTTGTTGCTATTATAAGAACAAACGAATTGGTTTTCTGAGCCCACCGGAAGAAGGTAAAAGGCACGATTGATGTGGGAAAAATAGAGAAGATGATAACCATTAAATGTGGTAACTTAATAGGGTTGGACGAAGGGAAATGGATTAAATTAAAGAGACAATCATTCAGCTATTCTGGAACGAAGTTAACCAAATAATTGGAGCTAATTCTCGCCTTTCGACAATTATCATCCCTATTCCCTCCCGCTCCACCACTCGCCATTACCGATTATAACACGATCATAAAGATGAATTCTCGATGCGGAATTCTTTATCGCCGCTTTGAAAATATCTCTTGGTGTGCGGTAGATTGGGAGAGATATTTGGAGAGATACTTGGAGAAATCCCTGAGTTTGTGGACCAGATAAAGGCTGTTGCAGCAACTGCGAAGGAGACAATGCGAAAGTGATTTTAACATTTCTTGGTGTTGGCGAAGCCTTCTGGCAGTTTGCAAACACATCAATTTTAGTTGACGGTAAATTATTGCTCGATTGCGATTTTAAAAAACGGTAAAAAAATGACTTATACGTCTGATGGCGCCCCAACCGAAGACACTGTCTCTATTGCAAGAGATTCTGACCTCTTAATTGCGGAAGCGTACAGCGAAGGGTTTTCAGGTCATTCTTCAGCAGTTAAAGCGGCTGAACTCGCCTTTCGCTCACATTCCAAATCGCTCGCTTTGGTTCACATAAGTAGAAATAAGAATGGAGAAGAAGAACTGGAGAAAGCGAAGAGGAAATTCAAAAACTCGTTCCTACCCACTGACTCGCTCACCGTGACGATCTGATTGACATCCTCAAATTTTTGTTTGTATTTTGCATTTTGCATTGTCAGCAAAAAAACCATCGGTTTTTTGTGCCGTGCTGACTAGACTAGACTAGACTAGACCCCCCTGTTGAAATGCCCCCGTGTGTGCTTCCGCAGTACTGACTTTTTAACCGGTTTTCCATCTAGGATATACCGGTACAGACGAATTATCTTCTCTGCTTTCCCGTCTGTAAGGTCAATAAAGAATTTGTTTATACCCGAATCCAGGAGCATTGTTACGTCGTTGAAGATACCAATGGGCAAGCTGTTAAGTATCTGAGTGTAATTGAATTCCTTTCGTACTGGAAAAGCAAAACCACGTTCGTCCTTCAGTGATCTCACTTTAAGCGGATATTTGGTGGTCATAAGTACCGGTCTGCCATGAACGAGAACCGCGAAATTTTTGTTCTTAAATTCCTGGAGCTCCTCGCAATTGAGTTCCAGAGAGATTATAGGAACAGCACCCGTAACAAAAGCCAGGTCTATATCGTTAAATACGTTAGCGGAATAGTCGAGATAAATTTTTGGTTTTGATAGCGCAGATAAAAGCCCGCAGTTTCCGAGCAGTACCGCCTCTGAATCTTTCACCATGCTTATAGCGTACTTTGCATTGGAG